>CAZYUQ010000096.1:0-3958 GCA_964650565.1 uncultured Candidatus Bathyarchaeia archaeon
GGCTACGGACGCGTAAATGTGCCGATGGCTAACAAGGCGATAACGGAGATTGCTTGCCACGCGAAAGGCGCGAACTACATTTGGGGACCCAGCGTTAGAACCGTGCTGGATGTTGGCGGTCAAGACATCAAGGCAATCCGTTGCGATGAGACGGGCAGGGTTACTTCGTTTTTGATGAATGATAAATGCGCAGCGGGCACGGGCAGAGGCATGGAAGTGTTCTCTGACTTGTTGAAAATTCCCATTGAGCAAATAGGCGAGTACTCTTTAAGAGTTGAAGAGGAGCCTCCGCCGGTGAGCTGCACTTGTGTAGCTTTTGCGAAAACCGAGGCTATGGGGCTGTTGCGGAAGGGCTGGTCTAAAGAAAAAGTTTTAGCTGCCTACACGCGTGCAATGGCTGTTAGAATGGGCAATCTTATTAATCGTGTAGGTCTTGAAAAGGAGTTTGTTATCACGGGTGGACAATCGAAAAATATTGGAATTGTTTCACGTATAGAAGCCATTTTGGGCGTTAAGTGTCTTCCTGCGCCGAATTGGCGGAACAACGAGTTAGACCCCATGATAGCAGGAGCCCTTGGCGCGGCTCTTTTAGCTAAAGCCCTGTATGAGAAAGCGCAGAAAAGTTAGAAAACGAGGTGGATGCACTATCATCACGCATTATGGCTACAGCGACGGTTCAGGCGAATATTACATTGTCATTGACGCGGCAAAATGCGATGGCTGCCGCAAATGTGTGGAACAGTGCCCCCAGTCGGCTTTGGAAATAGTGACGTTGCTGGTTGATTTGGAAGATAAAAATGTGGCAGCCGTGACGGAGCAGCATCGTAAAAGCATAAAATACACATGCTTCGCATGCAAACCAGAGAGCAACGCGACCCCTTGTGTTTTAGCATGTGCGCAAAAAGCCATTACGTGTGTTTGGAATCCTCGGTAGAGCTTGCTGCATTTTTGGTTAATCTAAGAGGGTGGCTTTGATTAGTATGACGTCGTCTATTGGTTGAGACTCCTCACCAGTTATTGGGTTTGTTGTTACTGGCACGTTTGCTATTACGTCCACAACGTCCATTCCGTTTATTACATCGCCGAAAACTGAGTAGGTCGAGTCAAAAGTTGAGCTAGCTTTGCCATTATCCACAATGTTTATGAAAAACTGAGTGGTTGCTGAGTTTTGTTCGACTGTTTTTGCCATGGCTATCGTTCCTCTATTGTTATAGTTATTGCTACTGAACTCGTCTTGTATGGTGGGCCATGATGAGTTTATAATTCCGCCCTGAATCATGAAACCAGCAAGGATTCTGTGGAAGTTTGTACCGTCGTATTTCCCTTCTTGGACGAGGGTTTTGAAGTTATTCGTAGTGATTGGCATGTCGTCTCGTAACTTAATAGTTATGTTGCCCATGCTGGTGGTGAGCAAAACCGTGCTGTTGGGCTGAATGAAAACAGCGGTAACAACTTTGTTGCCGTCCATGGCAATGGTGGTGTTTTCTGTACCTGAAGCATCTCCGCTCCAGCCATAAAACTTCCAGCCTGCGGCACTAACCGCTTCAAAGGTAACATTAGTGTCCGGAGAATAGGTGCTGTTACTTGGAACCACGCTGCCTTGACCAATAGTGTATACTGTTAACGTATACCCTGGGTTATTCATGCTGTACGCCACTGCCACTGCTATTGCAATGACAGCGATTAGAAAAACGGCTATAAACAGGGGTTTTTTGCTTCGCCTAGACCTGTGCATCCGACGTCTATGTGACGGCATAACCACACTAATGCCATTGTTCAATTTAAGTTTTTCAATATGGTGCTGTTACAAGCACGCTTTTAAGACAATTAGGTTAGAGCCACTAAGACAAACAGGTCATACAGCCCGATGTACCTGATGGCTACTACTAAGTTGGGTATCTGAAGTAGCTGAGCGCGTACTTCCAGCGTCTTGCTTATAGCTGGGTCCCCAGAGCCTCAGCAAACCCTTTCCTAAAATCGTTTCTCCAGCGTGACTGAACTGTATTTGTGGCTGTAGAAATGTTGTGCATATCCGTAATACGTATGGTTACAGCGTCACATGGATATGTTTTGAGGATTCGCTACGTTTATTTACACTAAGCTATACTGAGTTAACTTGGCAGGGAACAAGGGATGGCAAAGGAGCCGCAGTCAAAAGACGAAGCTTTAGACGCGTTAGACTTCATAGTAAACGTGCTCAAAGAGCATGAGAAGGATTTGGACAAGCTAATAACCGAATTAGGCACAGTTGCTGGAAAACTAGGTGCCGCTGGCGACTTAAGTGATAAAGTGGGGAGAGTTGAGCAGAAGATAACTGGCTTGCAGAATGAGATTGTTAGTTGCATGAAGTATCTATCTACGCTTCATCGTGAAGCTCAGCCTGTGGTTCAAGAACAAAAAAGGGAGGCTGTTGTCGTGCAGAAAGCGACAAGTACGCAGCCTTTGGTGACGCATGGACGGCAAGTTATTTTGAGGTGTAAGCAATGGGAGGATTTTCAAAATTTAGCTTTTCAGGCGCAGACAACGTCGTTCATATTTAAGGATGCAGAGAAGACTTTTCAGGTTCAGGCGATTAAGGGTAATCAGATTGTGACGTACAGTGGTGAACTGCCGAAGTTGCCGGAGCTGCTTAAGATGTGGTTGTCTAAGCAGTTGGATGTTTCTGAGAAGCAGGTTTTGGAAGGCGTTTTGGCGCTAGGTTGAGCGTGTGTTCGTTGCTTATTTGTAATGCATAACGCTTATAAGTGTACAATATCTTAAGTCTTATGATGTAGGTGGAGGGTTATCGAGGTTGAAGGCAAATCTAAACGAGCCAATAGAATGTTTCCGTTTTCGAAGCCTTCTCCTTTCTCCTCGATAACGGATTGGTCGCTTAGATAGCCAACAAACAATGACAAAAACCCTCCATATACACAATCTTCAAGAAAACACAGGACAAAGAGAACATGCTGCAACAAGAAATGAAGGAAGACACCGCAAAATTCAAAGAAACGATAGTAGAGGAACTTCGTCTTCTGAAAAGTGTTTCCCAAAACCTGAAAAACTACAGGAAAATGATACAAGTAAAAAAATACGACTAAAAGCGCACGCTGCAAAAGAATTCAGCTATAGGCTAATTACTTATTCAATTGTTTTGCCAACGCCGCAAAAAGCAAGTCAACGCGTCTTCTTGCTCGCCCAAAGTCAATTACAGCCGAAATCGTAGTAAAAGGCGTCTCTGCCACAACTGAAAACCGAGTTGTTTTCTCGTCTACACGCTTCACGTCAATCAAAAGCGTTGAACCCCAAGATACGAAGCCTTTTTGCGTCTTTGCTCGGATGTGATGTGTTTTTTCGTCGATTTTCTCTAGGGTGTAGTCTAATGCTTTGAGCGCTTTGGGAATTGCCGCCCACACCTTGTCTATGGCGTAGTCTATTTCTACCGTGTCTTGTTCTTTCCGCAAATAAGCCATCTTGGTTCCAGCGAAGGTTATAGGAGACAGATGCGTATTTAAAAGTTCATTATTGCGCATCAAGAAGCTAACGCAAAGGGCGGGTTTTCTATGAGGGTTTAGGGTAGCGGTTTACAATGAGTGTTTTGTACTTTTTTGTGTCTGCTCAATAAGGCAACAGCCGAAGTCAAGATTATGAAAATAGGCAAAACTGCAGGTTCGTAAAATTCGGGAATTGTTAGGAAATTACTGTATGCGTTGTTTAAAAGCGGAATGAACTCGGATGCGGCTTTCTCGTTTCCAGCTTTGCTAGGGTGGTCGTCTCCTGTCTGGTATTCCAAGACGTTTGGGTTTGCATCGTCGTCGCCGTCAGTTTTATGCTGAACTGCGCCGTTCCACCAGCGATGATGGTTGCCCGTTTCGGAGTCTAAATCGTTGGTGTTTGCGTTTCCGCCGTTCGAGGTTAACACGTTGTAGAAGTCGAATACGAACACGTTGCCAACCGTGTAGTTTGTGAGCCACTCGTT
>CAZYUQ010000096.1:3968-6294 GCA_964650565.1 uncultured Candidatus Bathyarchaeia archaeon
GCGCGGGCGTTGTCAGCGTACGTGGCGTCTGTTAATGGCGGTGCGGTGATTACTACAAACAGCTTGGCGGGTTGTGTCTTGAAGTACTCTAGTAAGTCTATGTAAATTCCCTTGGCATTCGCAACAGTGTGGTGTTCCGAACCGCAGCTTTGTCCGCGCAGAGGGTTGTTGTCAATCGGCGGTATCGGATCAGCGATATCACCGTGTAGGGCAGAATTTGGAAAGCACGATTTGAACATGATAACGTGGTTTTCGCCGCTGACGCTAGTTGATAAGCGGGAGTATTCGGAGTTCTGCCCGCTCTCAGCGTACAGGGCACTGAGATACGTTCCACTGTTGGGACCTCGGAACCAAGTCCACCAGTCTCCGATGTCTGTGCTGCTGCCTATGCTGTCGGGACCCCAGTCATAATTTGTGTCGCTTACAAAGTAATTGTTGTCCCGCAAAGCTACGCCTAAACCGCCGTTAGCGTCGCTTAGCCAGTTTTCGCCGGTTGAATGATGAATGAAGATTAAGCGTACAGGCTCTGCAGGAGGGTTTATCGACGCGTGCGCTTCAACGCAGAGACTAGCGAGAGTTATTATGACTAAAATTGGGGCTATTCTCAGACTTTGGCGACATCGACCAAGCATAACTTAACCAGCTTTCAAGGTCAAGGCCCAACGTTTGCGAATCTTTCCGAGTGAAGTTTTCCACCTGAAGCCCAGTTTTCTTTTGGCTCCTCACGAATGATTATGGTAACTGCTTCTCTGGGGATATGTATCTCTTCTAAAACTTTCGTGAACCCTTCCACTATTTTCTTTTTATCTTCTAAACTCATTCCGGACCATACATTCACTTGGACAACGGGCAAACAAACCGCCTCAGAAAAAGGAGGCTTTCACGGTTATTTATTGTTTCCTAAGATACAAACTGGCTAATTGAATTGCAGAGGGTGGGCGAACCCACAAACGCTTGCTCGATACACCCCCTATTTCATCCTGTTCTATATCGTAAAAGGGCTGCAAACCCGCTTAGTGCTTTTAGTTGATTTTTTTCGTTTGACTCTGTGGAAATCACTTCAACAGCGGAACTAGTCTGTGACGCCATGTCTTCTAAAACGTCCACAATGTCTTTCTGGTGTACCTCATATGTGGTTGCACCACATTTTTCACAGGGCAGCCTCGCCATGTCGCTTATAATCTGCGACCCCAGTTTGGCAATTTGCTTTTTTGTGTGCCCACATTTTTTGCACACCGCAACAGACTCAACCACGTCTGTGTCGTCGGCTACTAACGCAACCTGCACCGCACCTTTACTTAAAGCCCCAAGCACTGCGTCTAAACCGTACGTTGCCAGACCACCATTCGGCTTAGCCAATTCCGAGGATAAACGCTGAATTATTTTTCGCTCTTCAGGTCCGCACATGTTATTGAGCAGCTCTGCGGATTTGTCAAAAATTTCTTTTAACGCCTCCTTACCCGCCGATTGGGTGTCCACGACGTTTAGAAGCATGTTGTCCAGTTCATAATGCAGGTATCGACCCTTTAAGAAGTCGTTTTTAGTTTGTCCTGGTCCGCCAGCTATTAACAAATTAACCTGATTTTTAAAGAACGCTTCGGCGGCGTGCTCTGCAACCCTGTGGAAAAAGTATGCAAGCCCCATGTCACGTTCTCTCTCGTAGCGCCGCTGGCTTTGCCCACCTTTCCTTGTTTTCCCCGAAACCCCCGAGGATAAACTGTCAACCAGTTCAACTTTGTCACCTTTGAGAATGCCCAAGTTTGCATCTTTAGCGTCCAAAGCAAGGATTCCGACGATTTTTTGGTCCCGCAGCATTTCCCGCAGCGGTTCAAGCTGGAAATGGTCGTCTATGGCAAAATGGTAATGGGTGATTGGGTGAGGGGGAGTTAGGGTGTTAACGGTTACGGTTTCTTTTTGGTCTTCGGTTGCGTTGTATCCTGCAAAAAGTGCCAAACCATTCTCTGGAACCGCCCCAAACTCTCTGAGTTGCTGTGCAACGGTTTTTATGACATTTTGCACGCGTTCTTTTTCCCTCTCAGAGTCGGAAACAACCCAGTTAAGCTGCTTTTTCACGTAAGCAACCATCTGTTCCAAGTCAGTTTCCGCTGGGACATAAAGGGAAACAAAATCTTTGGCATTGCCTTCTTTCTCGGCAAGCGCGGCGATGTGTTTTCGCAGCTTATGCAATTTCACGGAGTGAGTGGACGCGATTTGACAGGAGTAGAAATGAGCGTTTTCAGACACCAATTCTTTCACCAAATACTTGCAGATTGGTGCAGAGGGTGGGATTTGAACCCACGAACCCCTACAGGATAGGCTCCTGAAG
>CAZYUQ010000097.1:0-6211 GCA_964650565.1 uncultured Candidatus Bathyarchaeia archaeon
CACCGAAGCCCAACTGATAGGCCTGATAGCGCATGAGTATGGCTATACGCTCAGCGAAATTGCGGAGCTAACGCCTTTCCAGCTTCATTATCTGGCAAGCTGGCTTGAATGGTGCTCCGGCTTAGGCAGGAGATACAGAAAGTGAGTAGTGAAATCAACATCACGCTGAAAGCGAATGACGAGGCAAGCAAAGTCATAGCGGACGCTGGAAACAGCATATCAACGAGCATGGGCAAAGTCGAGGAATCAGGCAAGCGCGTATCAGAGACCCAGAAGCAAGCCAACGCAAGCGCAAAAAATCTTGTGATGGGTTTTAGCGGCTTAGCCACAAGCGCATTCAGCCTCTATAACGCATATGATAAAGTTGCGGATATGCAGGTGAGTGTTGACCGCGCTAATTTGCAGGTGAGGCAGAGTGCGAATACCGTGGAAGGTGCCCAGCGGAAACTGAACGTTGCTCTGGAAAAGTACGGAGCAGACAGCGAACAAGCAAAAGCCGCTGCGGACGATTTGAGCTTAGCGCAAGAGCGATATCAGGTTTCAGTAGACCGCGCACAGATGGTTCAGGACAACATGAACGAAGCCATGGTCTCCTCTGCCCTGACAGTCATCCCAACAGTCATCACCGCAATAGGAAGCTTAAGCACGATTAAGGCCTCGTGGACAGCCATAACAGGCGGAGTAACCGCAGCCCAAACCGCACTTGGAGGAGCTCTGAATTTTCTTGCAGCGAATCCTATTGTACTCGTAGTAACCGCCATAGGCCTGATAGTTGCTGCCTTAATTGCAGCTTACAATGCTTGTCCGCCTTTCCGAGACGCTGTAAACGCGATTGGAAAAGCTCTAGGTGACTTTTTCGGTCCTATCCTTGATGCTGTGACTAAGGCGTTGACGTGGCTCTGGGAAAACGTGCTCGTTCCTCTCGGCAATTTTATCGTGGACACTTTCATCGGTGTCTGGGAAGGTTTGACTGCTGCCTGGAATGTACTCAGCGGCGCAGTTGATGCAGTCTATAACGGGTTAAAGTGGCTTTGGGATAACATCTTTGTCCCCATAGCCTCCTTCATTATGGGCAGCTTTGTTGTGGCTTTGCAGTTCTTCACTGACGTTTGGAACGCTCTCTCTAGTGCGGTAAACACGGTTTACAATGGTTTGAAGTGGCTCTGGGATAACGTCCTTGTTCCACTCGGCAACTTCATCGGAGGCGCTTTGCTTGGTGCCTGGAATGCTTTCGCTAATGGATTATCGTGGGCTTACAACAACCTGATTAAGCCTGTTTTTGACGCTTTGAATTGGGTTTACATTAACGTCTTGAAGCCTGTTGCTGACTTCTTGGGCACCATTTGGAATGGCATAAGCGGAATAGGCGATGCCATAGGCGGCTTCTTTGGCGGAATCGGCAAAGCGTTGGGTTTTGCTGAAGGCGGCATCGTTACGGGGCCTACTTTGGCTTTGATTGGTGAGGCTGGCCCTGAAGCTGTTGTGCCTCTAAGGGAATTCGGAAACCTCTCGGGAGGCGGTGGAGGCGCGGTGTATGTTAATGCGCCTTTGGTTTGGGTTCAAGGCTCTGCTGACAAGGAGACTGTGGAGCTTGCCGCTCAGAGGGTTATGCAGCAGTTGCGCTCGGTGGTTGTTGAGGCTACGAGTGGCAGTGCGCCTTCTACGCAGAAAAGTATCCGTATGGGGAGCGTGTTTGGCTAATGGTTTTGTTAGCTGAGCAAGTTAGGCTTTTAGCAAGCGAGAGCAGCCTGGTAGACGATGCTACGGCGTATCCTTACACTACTAGTGGCTGGGGAACCCTCAAGAATTATGGCAACATTAACCTGGCTGCTGCGGCGCTTATCGTTTTTAGTTTTCAGGTTTCAGCAAGCTACGGCGGCGTGCGCCTGAAGATTGGCAGCTATTACGTGTTTGCTTACCGCTATGGCGCTTCAATCAGCGGCACATACACGGGCGTGGCTTACGTTGCAGCTGGAACGCATGCTGTCCTTATGGAAGGCTACTATAACGGTGCAACGGTGACTGTTTCCAACTTTAAGCTTGGTGCAGCAAAATTCAGTGACGAGTCAGGCTCGACTCTTGGAACGTACTCAACCACAAGAAACGTTACAGTCGCCTCAAGAACTACGCCAATAGGTGCTTTGAAGAATGCTGTGTTTATCGTGCGTTGTTATGCGATAACGTCGAGTGGGCAAACGAACTTTGAGAACGTGGGTGACGCGTTGACGAATGGGGTTTCTTTGGCGGTTGACGGTGCCCAAATCAACTGGACCGAAAGATACCAAGACACTGGAACGAATAATGGCGCTTCCGCAATGTACGCTTGCAGCTTATCAGTTGGGGCATCTCATTCGTTCGCCATAACAAAAGACAACGGAAGCACTGCAGTTCAGATTAGCATTTACGCTTGCCCATGGATGATGTTTGGAAGCGTCAATGAGCCTGTTACTTTGAATTTTCCTCAGGGCTCCACGCTGTACCTCATGCTTGAACCTCTCAACCTGAATCCAACCAAAACCGTTGGAGTCGGCAAGAAACGCGCTGTAAGCTTTGGGGACGCGACAGACTACTATAGCACGGGCTCTGGAACGGGCTTGCTGAGTTTTGACTACACTTTTGATGTGGTTTCCCTTTCCGATGTTAACTTGTACCTTTCTGGTTTGGGCGGCTGCGTTGGCTACATAGGAGTTGACACCCGATGACAATCAAAATCACTCAGGTTTCGATTTCAACGGGCGAAGTGCTGCTGACGATTGCGTATGATAATCCTGCTGGAAGCGGAACAATGTTCACTTTTGCTTTGAAAAAGCAGGACCTGTTTGAGCGGCTGAGAAGAATCCGCGAATTGCTCGGAAGGCCTTTAACTTTGCAGGATGCAAAATTCGCGCTAATTGTAATTGTCAATGAGTTGAGGGCTGGAAGAATCGGGGTTCCAGAGGACTTCAATTTCTCAAGCGTGATTGACGTGGAGCTGGAGACCTAGCTATGAGCGTAACTTTGGATAGCCAGACTCTGAATGTCGTCAACTGGGAAGAAAACCTGGCACTGCTGTCAACGATGTTTGACAAGTGGTCAAGTGGTACTGCAAAAAGGAACATGGCCGTTTTCGGTTACGTCCGCACTTTCAAGTTAGACTGCGTTGAGCAGGATGTTGCTTGGGCGAGTAGTCTGGTTAAGTATTTTGAGGAGAAAGCCGCGGCTGGCGCAGCTTTGGCATTTGCGAGCACATTGGCAGTTAGAAACGTGAGCAGCACTAACGTGAAGATAACGAGTGTCGGTTTCTCCGCTGTTGATGTTGCTGCTCAGAATCTAAGGAGTTTCAGTTTAGAGTTACAGGAGGTATTGTAGAAGGTGAAGAAAGGTAGTTTGAGAAAGACCGTGGAAGGGCTGAGTTCTGGCGATGTTGTATGCGTGGAATGGTGCGATGCAAGCACGGGCAAAAGCAGCAGTTACGCCGGAGTTATTGATGTCCCTGTTAAAAGTTGGGGAGTTTTCGTGGGCTTACTCGGAAACCAGACCAAGCACATAGTTCTGGCTCAGAACAGCTTCCAGTACGCGGATGGCTTGTATGATTTGGATTACACTGCTATTCCGCTGAGTTGGGCTGTTAATGTGGTGGTTATTGAGAGGGGTCATTTTTCGCCTCAGGTAGCCACTGGCTTGGTGAATAGTTTTTTGATGAAGGACCGCAAGGTCTTCAGCCAATCTAACAGGCCGCGGACTTTTCAGAGGAGATGGAGCACTCATGGCAGACCCGATTAAGCGAGCGCTCACAAGAAGGCGAGTTCAGCGAGGAAGAATAGTGAGCGAAGAGCCTAACGAGAAGCTCGTTTACATGGTTAAATTCGCCATAGCAATGCTCGCGTGTTTAAGCGCCGTGGAAATCGCCCATCTGGCTTTGATGCAAACGTGGAATAGCGAGGTATTTTCCGCGATTACGGGTTTGGTTGGCACGGTTATGGGAATTTTTGTCGGCAAACGTGGAGGTGAATGATGTTGGAGACAAGTGAGAATGGGGAAGCTGCGTTTGTGGCTGTTGGAAGTGCGTGTGTGGCTACGGCTACGTACGTTGCGACTCAGCCAATTCCTGACGTGATCAAAGCGCCTATCTGCGCTATTGTTGGCTCTGTTGGAGTTGCGCTTTTGGCTTATTGGAAAGCCAAAGTCAACGTTAACGTGGAACTGAACGGTGAGGGGAAAGCGTGAGGCATTACGAGGAGAGAGCCTACTTCGACAGGGTCCTGAAGAAGCTGGATATCATTGATGCGAAAGTAACCGCGTTGCCTCAGGTGCAAGTGCAAGTTTCTCACCGTTTTCTCCCCACAATTTCTGCTCTATTAAAGCTTAGGAGACCTGCTCTGGCTGGAGAGGTCGCAGCGGTTACGGGCTGCAAACGTGCGCACGAGAGCATAGTATTGAATGAGCTTGTAGGCAGGGGAATTGTGGCTAAGGAACAGCGGGGCAGAAAGCACTATTTCAGTTTGAAGGTGAAGTTTGAAAATGAAGGGTAAACCGTGGACTGCTGAAGAAGAAAAACAGCTGAAAATCATATTCAAAACAGGCAAGTCTGTTAGAGCCATAGCGAAAGCTCTGGGGAAAACTCGGGATAGCGTGCGCATAAAGATTGCGCGTTTAGGGTTAGAAGAAGAAGTGCAGCCGAAAACAGAACGCACTTCTTCTACCCGCTTAACTTTGCCCTCCGAGCTTCCCAGCATTGAAGAGCAGCTGAAAGTGCTAAGCGCAGCGTTGAAGGCGCTGGAGCAGCCAGACCTTAGTCCAGCGGAAACGCTTAGGCTTCGAAGCATTATTCAAGGTGTGAAAATCTACAAGGAGCTGTTCGTTGAGTACGTGGATATTCGGGGTTTTGAAGCTGAAATTTTGGAGTTGAGGAAAAAGCTTGATTCCGAGAAAGACAAGAAGGGCTAGAACGTGGCATAAAGCCGACTACGACCTGCAACGTCAACAACTGCGAGAAGAGGCTAAGGTTCTGGATGAGTCGAAGAAGGCGGCTGTTGACCAAGTTAAAGGCGATACTGCAAGGTTCTTCGTTGAAATCTGCAGGCTCAAGCCATTTGCTTACCAGCTTGAGTTAGCTAGGCTCTATCGGGCTAACCAGTTTTTGGCTGTTCGCTGGCCAAGGCAAACAGGAAAAAGCACATCAATTGGCGGCTTGCTCCTTCAGGATGCTTACGAAAACAGTGACCTGAACATTGGGTTTATTGGTCCGAGCTGGCGCCAAACCAAGCTTAACATTAGGCGTGTGGCGAGTTTCTGCCGTAGCCTTCCCCAGCAAGGCTTGCGCGTGCAGAAGACCAGAATAAGCTTGCCTAATGGTTCGGTGATTGAGGCTTTTCCAAATAATCCTGATACGATTAGGGGCAATACGTTTCACCGGATTTGGTGGGACGAAACCAATTTTACCTCAAACGACGAGGACCTGTATGATGCCATACTATTTACTTTGGGAACAACGAATGGCAAGCTGATAGCTAGTAGTACACCGTTTAACACTGACGCTTTGTTTTGGAAGATGTGCAACCACCGCGATTACTCTGATTTTGCGAGACACCACTTCACCTTTGATAAAGCTTTGGCGCCTAACGGTCCATTGAGCCCAGAGATGATAGCACGAATCAAGAGGCAGTTCGGGGATGACCCAGCAAGGTGGCGGCGAGAAATGGAAGCCGAATGGGCTGAAGACGAAGACGTCTGGCTCGCCCAAAGCCTAATCGTCTCGTGCGTGGGAACAGTGAAGAATTGCGGGATAGATTTGCAGGAATTCAATCCTGAAGATACTTGTGAAGGCGAGTTCTTTGGGGGCTTAGACCTTGCGCAGACAAGAGACTATTGCGTCTTCTCTGTGGTTGAACGAGTTAACGATAGGCTATTGCTTAGGCATTTGAAGGTATTCCAGCAGCCGACTAAGTACGCTCATGTTTTGGGTTACATTAAGGCTGTTCAGGACCGCTGGGGTGGCTTCGAGAAAATCCGCGTGGACTTCACTCGGGAAGGTCCAAGCATTATCTCTGATATGGAATCGGCGGGTATCAACAATGCGGAAGGCGTTAACTTTAGCGTTCCGAGGAAAAGCGAGATGGCGAGTTTGCTTAAGCAGCGGATGATGGATCAGCGGTTTTTCTATCCGTTGTTGAATTGGGAGAGGCCGTACCGAGGCGATATCTGCACTGAGCTGAATGTTGAGCGCTATGAG
>CAZYUQ010000098.1:0-6073 GCA_964650565.1 uncultured Candidatus Bathyarchaeia archaeon
GGCGAACAACGCCTATTCATAGTCTTTTTTCCGCTTTACCCCTTGATAGTAAGGTTAACCACTTTCAGCTTCGACTACATTAACTTGTCAGCGCTCATCGTGTCCAACGTAAGCTCAATCTTCGCCGCCATATACCTATACAAACTGGCGCAATTCGAGTTCAATGATAACGTGGCAAAAAAAGCCGTGCTGTTCCTCAGCATTTTCCCCACAGCCTACTTCTTATCAGCCATATACACTGAAGGCCTCTTCTTCGCCCTGATAATCGCCAGCGTTTACTACGCAAGAACCGAAAAATGGCCGTTAGCAGGCTTCCTGTCAATGCTAGCAGCACTAACCAGAATCGCTGGGCTTCTGCTTCTGCCAACGTTACTTGTTGAGTATTTGCATCAGAAAGGGTGGAAACTGAAAAAAATTAACCCCAACATCCTGTGGGCTATGCTGGCTTTAGCAGGGTTCCTGATTTATCTGGGCATTAATTATCAGGTAACAGGCAACTGGTTCACGTTCATGGAAATTGAACGCACACACTGGGCTCAAACTATTGATCCAATTCAGGGTTTGCAGGGCTCTTGGAGTTGGGCTTTCACCGCGGAATTTCCGCTGAACATCACCGTAGGCAGCGCGCAAATAGCCTTTGCCGCTTTCGGGCTGATAGTAATCATTGTAGGGTTCCTGATGCGCTTGCGCCTTTCTTATAACGTGTACATGCTGTTAACGTGGATGCTCAGCGTGTCTACAGGTTGGTGGATAAGCATTCCGCGTTACGTGATGGCTATGTTTCCCATGTTCATCCTGTTCGGTGTGCTGTCGAAGAGAAAAATCGTAACCGTTGGAGCCGCAATAATTTTCGCGAGCCTGCTGTGCTTTTTCACGGTGCTCTTTGCCTTGGGTATGTGGGCTTTTTAGCAAAATATGTTATTTTTCAAAACTCTTTTATGCTCAGACATGTCTCAATGAATGTTGAATTAGGAGAACAGCAACAGTGAAGCTGCCCTTCGAAAAACGCGAGTTAGCCATACTTGCAGCGCTGCTTTTCGTAGCGTTCATGGTCAGGTTTGCCTTCTTTTCTAACCCAGGCTACCAAATCGACACTTACGACTTTGCCTTGTGGTTTAAACACGCCGCTGACGTTGGACCTCGCTATTTCTACAGCAACAATTACTGGTGCGATTATCCGCCGTTTAACGTATACTTCTTTTGGCTATTCGGTTCCTTGGCTAAGGGGTTATCACTTTTTCCAGCAGACATGTCAGTGGTGATTCCAGCCGGAAGTTCAATACTTTACCTTCTTAAACTGCCAGCTAACCTTCTTGATTTAGCAACAGCGTTTGTAATTTTCGCTTTCATCCGCAAACGATTAAGCTTCAAATGGGCAATAGCTGGTGCCGCGCTCTATGCGTTTAATCCTGCTGTCGTTTTCAATGCTGCAGTGTGGGGTCAATTCGATGCGATATACACGTTCTTTCTGGTTTCATCGCTTTTTCTGATGTTTGAATCTAAGAAGAACTTGGCGATAGTGGCGTTCATGCTTGGAGTTTTGACGAAGCCACAGAGCATAGCCATGGCGCCCTTGTTCATATATTTGGTCTTGAGGAAATCCGATTGGAAGGGCTTCTTAACGTCTGTGGGCGTTGCAGCCGCAACATTTTTCGCTGTGATTCTTCCCTTTGAATGGACTAATGGCAACCCTGTCACGTGGTTGAGCAACATCTACTTCGGTGCCTACAGCGGATATCAGTACACCACGCTTAATGCCTTCAACATATGGGGCTTCGGCGGAATGTGGGTTCCCGACACAGGCGGACTCAACATACTCGGTTGGATATTATTCGGCGCAATGGCTGCATTCACCGTGTATCTTGTTCATAAACGATATGGCGTTTCCACTGAGCTTCTACTGATATTTGCTGCTTTCGTTCTCTTCTTCAGTTTCTTCATGCTTCCCACTAGAATTCATGAGCGGTATCTCTTCCCCGCCATTAGCATGCTGGCTTTGATGTTCCCATTTCTCAAGAAAACGAGGCTACTGTACGTTGTTTTAACGACTACGTGTTTTGTGAACCAAGCTTATGTTCTCAACGCGCTTGTAACCGCATATCCTTATGGGGCTGACCTGACTGGAGACCCAGTAGGCCTCATAGTAAGTTTGATAAATTCAATTGCGTTTCTATACGTTTTAATGCTCATGATAGATGAGCTACGGGGCAGAAAAGCGCTATTTCACAGTGGCACGAAGCCTGAACCAACGCTTCAAAAGGAAGAAAAGGTGACTAAAAAACGCAGTTAACCAAACTGGACCTCTTGACTATTACTGTGCTTTCAATAGTTTTCTTCTCAGTAGCCACGTGGAACCTTGGATTGGTGCAGGCACCTGTTAAGAGTTGGCAGGGAACTGAAGAACAGTACTTTTACATTGACCTTGGCGAGGTACAGCCTGTTAAGACAGTTTACTTCTGGGTTAAAAGCGGCAACGCAACAGTCGGCGTATACACGGGGGTTCCTGAAAACTGGAGCTATGTTGGACAGTTCAAGCTTCAGTCGCTGGGAACTGATTACGATAATTGGCAAAGCGGCAGCTTCAGCGTAGATACAAGGTATTTACATTTTGAAGTTCAACCTGTAGATTATGATTTGCGTCCCAACTTCTGGTGGGTGGTGCCTAATCCTTCCGACAAAGAACCATCCCCATTCGTTGAAGTTGCGGAGATTGGCATACTGAGCCAAAGCAACCAGCAGATTCCAATCGTGGACATCACAGGAGAAAACGGTTCGGGCACTGGCTTAGCTGCGTTAGCTGATGAGCAAAGTTTAGTGCAGATTCCTCCAACGTACATGTCCCAAACGTATTTTGATGAAGTCTATTTTGCGCGGGCTGCAGCAAACTACCTGAACCATCAAGTACCTCATGAAAGAACACATCCTCCGCTTGGAAAGCTAATTCAGAGCATCGGCATAGCGTTTTTTGGTGATGTTCCGTTTGGCTGGCGCATTATGGGCGTGGTGTTTGCGACTTTGATGATTCCGTTAATGTACCTGTTGGGGAAGAAGCTTTTTGGAACGTGGATTGGCGGGTTCTCCGCAGCGTTTCTGCTTGCGTTTGATTTTATGCATTTCACCATGGCGCGTATGGGAACCTCGGACACGTACGTCGTATTCTTCTCGATGCTTGCGCAGTTCTTCTTCCTGATTTACTTCATGAATGTTGTGAAGGAAGGATGGAAAACGTCTGTGCTTCCGTTGTTTGTTGCAGTGGTTTTCTTCGCATTAGGCTTCTCGACAAAGTGGGTTGTTCTGTACGGCGCAGTGGGTATGCTTGCGCTTCTTGCCGCAGTACGACTCAGGGAAGTTACGAAGCTTAAAGGTGGTTTAGGCACAAAGTACGTGGCGTTTTTTGAGCATCCATTTTTACTTATTCTTGGCTTCGTTGGGGTTGTAGCTGTAATTTACTTCCTAACGTATATTCCAGACTTGCTTACGGGCAACTCGCTGCTGGACATTGTGCAGTTGCAGTCTGCAATGTTCAGTTTCCATTCAGGCTCAAGCGCTGTATTGGCTCAAGGCTTGTGGGATAACGCGTGGTGGAGTTGGCCTCTTGTTTTGAAGCCGCTTTGGCTTGCGGTGTCATATGGTCTGCCGAACGGTCTCGTATCCACCATAATGCTGTTAGGCAATCCTGCTGTGTGGTGGGTTGGCTTCGGCTGCGTTATCGTGTTGTTAGTACGGCTTGTGCCCGTAGGCGAGTTGCGTTTCAGGTTGCGGGGAAAATCGTCAAAGAAGGGACACGTGCCTGAAGCGGGTGCAACTCGGGCTGTAACCCGGGAATCGCGTAGGTGGGATTTAGCAGCCGTTTTCATCGTGGTCATTTTCTTTTTCCAGTGGGTGCCATACATGTTAATCTCACGGATAACGTACATTTACCATTTTTACGTTAATGTGCCGATTCTGTGCTTGGCATCTGCGTATTTTCTGAACAGGATTTGGGGCAAGAAATATGGCAAGTTAGCAACAGTTGCCTATTTGGCTATAGTGGTTGTGGTGTTCGTTTTGTTCTACGCGGTGATTTCGGGAATGCCCACGACACGCGCGTGGATTGACAGCCTTAAATTATTTGGGAATAATTGGTTACAACCATGACCGAGAAGCAAAAGAAGCACATGCCTGTTGAGGTTTCGGTGGTTTTCCCCGCCTACAACGAAGCAAAAGGCTTAGCGCATGCAGTGGAAAAAACCACGCAAGCCCTCAAAGAATTCACAGGTTCCTTCGAAGTGATAATTACTGAAGACGGCAGCACCGATGGAACTGACCGAGTTGCCGCTACGCTTGCTGAGCAGTATCCGTTCGTGAGGCATTTGCATGGGGAGAAACGTCTTGGAAGGGGAACAGCCCTGAAAAACGCGTTCAGAGAGAGCAGCGGCAGAAGTCTAGTTTACATGGATGTGGACTTAGCCACAAACATTGAGCAGTTGGAATCGCTTGTTAACGCTGTTGAATCCGAAGGATTTGACTTTGCGACTGGCTCAAGACTGCTTTCAGCCAGCGAAGTGAAAAGAAGCCGCACCAGACAGATTATTTCAAAATTGTATAATTTTTTGGTTCGCGCAATATTAGGCTCTAAGCTCAAGGATCACCAATGCGGCTTCAAAGCTTTCAAACGCGAAGCTTTAATGCCTCTGTTGGATGAAGTAATTGCACGTCACTGGTTCTGGGACACCGAAGTTCTCGTGAGAGCAGAGCGTAAAGGCTACATGATTAAGGAGATTCCAGTGGTTTGGAAGGGTCAACGTGAAACGAAAGTTAGGCTTTTACGTGATTCGTTTAGTATGGGTTGGCAAGTTGTGAAGTTGTGGTGGCGCCTAAAAAGGCAGTAGCATAGGTACATGCAGCTGCGTGTTCAGGGCCTGTTTCGCGGTTGAAAGCGGTTTTTGGCGAAAATCACAACTGCTCTAGCTATTAGTGATATGCCTAGAACGATGAGTGTTGCAGCCCAGAAGGCAAACCACATAGTTAATGTTGTGGCGCTGTTAAGAAACGTAGCTACTAGGTAGCTTGCTCCGAACCAGTAAACGAGGTTTCCCACTGTTTCCGCCGTTTTGCTGATGTTTGACTTAAACATGAATCTTAGTGCCAGCAGTATGATTTGTAAGACGGCTATACCAATGCAGAATTGGAATAAAGCATTATAAAGCACGGCGTGTGCTGCTGGAGCTGCTGGCGCGGGCAGGGAAATGGATGTACCTGGAACTGGTGAACCCGTTAAGGAGCTGAAAAAGTCAACCGTTTTGTCCCAAAGAGAAGTTGGCAGGGTAGTAACGTAAATTGCTCCGATGAGGATGAAAGCTGTCCCCACGGAAATCGCGTTGATTATGCTTTCTCCAAATGCGCGTGGCCCAATATGTCTTCGTGGATGTGTAGTCAATTCTTTTTTCCCCTCTCACAGTTGGCTATTTGTGTGTTAGCGAATATAACTTTTGTTAAGGCTTGTGTGAATGCTTTTAAATACTAACGGCTCAATAACAGATTGGGGTAGGTGAGGTTAATGGTTTATTGTCCTAAATGTGGCACTGAAGTTGATGAGCAGATGACTTTCTGTCCGCGGTGTGGTGCTCCCTTGAAAGCGGAAGCTCCTGTTCAAGTTGTGCGGAGAGATGAAAAAGCTGAGAAAAGCGAGAAAGGCGAAAAGGGTGAAAAACAGGAGAAAGAAAGCTCTGAAAAAGGCGAGAAGCACGAAAAGCGCGAGTTTGCTTTTGTCAGCTGGCTAATTGGCGGTTTAATCTTGATTGCTGTTGGTGCACTGGCATTTTTCAGCATACAGTACAATTTTGTTAACACGGCGCTGTTGTGGGCGCTGTTGCTTTTGGTAATAGGCGTGATAATCATAGTTGCTGCCCTATACTTCGTGATGGTTGCAAGAAAGCGCAGTCCCAAGCCGGTTTAAAGCAACCATCCTAGAAATAGCCTGTGCAGCCTATGCTCCAGAAGCGTTAAAGCTTTGCGCCTGCCGAAAACGCGGAAATAGTTTTTTCCAGCGGCTTCTACCATGTCGCCAATATCGTAACGGGGAAACATGCAG
>CAZYUQ010000099.1:0-5989 GCA_964650565.1 uncultured Candidatus Bathyarchaeia archaeon
CTAAACGCCCATTCAGGAATGAAGTTTGGAGGAGCGCATGTTCCGAAGCCTATGAACTCGTTGTCGTGATAGTTGCTCATTAACGTTCGGTCACAGGTTAAAAGCACTTCAGCTCGCTTCATTGCTCTGTCCTCCTTGTTTTTAGACGGCAAAACCTGTTTTTCTTATGAGGTTTAAACTGCGATATAACTTTATTGTTGGCGCAGAAAGTCGTCAGCGCCCAAGCGCTCAGTTTACGCTGTCTCAGCGCGTGTTGCCGCACGTTAAGCGGGTTTTCTAGAAAAATGTATATCAGGGTATTCCCCCTATTAATGAGGAAACCATTATGGGAGTAAAGGGATCATTGAAAAAGCTATTAGAGGTTAGGTGGCACGGCAGAGGCGGTCAGGGTTCATGGACAGCCAGCGAGTTGCTTGCGCGGACAGCGTTGTACGAGGGTAAATACATTCAATCTTTTCCAGAGTTTGGTCCTGAAAGAATGGGCGCGCCGGTGACGGCTTTCACGCGGATAAGCACTGAACCAATTAGGATACACTGCTCGGTTTACGAGCCAGACGTAGTGGTCGTTTTGGACCCTACGTTGCTGAAGACTGTTCCTGTGGCGTCTGGAATAGGCGAAGAAGGCGTTTTCATAGTTAATTCTACTGATGAACCTGCCACGGTTAGAGAGAGCCTCAAAACTGAGAAGGGAAAGCTTTGGGTTATACCTGCGACGCAGATTGCGCTGCGAATTTTGGGGATGCCGATAACAAACACGGCTATGCTTGGAACCGTTGCCCGAGCCACGAATTTAGTTAAGTTGGATAGTATAGAGAAAACAGTTAAGGAACGTTTCCGATTGGATTTGGCGGAGAAAAACTTCGCTGTTATAAAAGAAGCTTATCAGGAGGCAAAACAAGAATGACTGGCGAGAAAGGTTGGAAGGAAATTGCGCCTGCAGGCGTGTGCTCCAAGTCAAGCGTTGGGTTCTTGACGGGTGATTGGAAAACGTACACACCTGTGCGCGACTTGGAGAAGTGCACTCGCTGCTTGCTGTGCGTGCTCTTTTGCCCTGATGGAGCCATACGTTGGCATCCTGAAAAGGCGGATATCAGCTTTGATTACACGTATTGCAAGGGCTGCGGAATATGCGCTAATGAATGCCCGACAAAGGCGATAACGATGAAACTGGAGCAGGAGTGAAGCATGGTATGACAAGTGTTTCTAAACAGAAAATGACTGCGATGAACGGCGATGAGGCAGTTGCCTACGCGGTTAGGCAATCAGACGTGGATGTGGTTGCTGCTTATCCGATAACGCCGCAAACGATTATCGTTGAGAAGTTCAGCGAGTATGTGGCTAACGGCGAAACCCAGACCGAGTTCGTCTGCGTAGAGTCTGAGCACAGTGCGTTAGCTGCGTCTTTGTCTGCTTCTGCTACAGGCGCCAGAACTTTCACGGCTACGGCTTCAGCGGGTTTAGCTCTGATGCATGAGATGCTTTTTGTGACTTCAGGTTGCCGTGCGCCAGTGGTGATGGCTATAGCCAACCGAGCTTTGTCTGCGCCGCTTAACATTCACTGTGACCACTCCGACAGCATGGCTCAAAGAGACAGCGGCTGGATACAGTTGTACGCTGAGAACGCGCAGGAAGCTTATGACTCGATTATTCAGGCTTTCAGGATAGCGGAAGACCTTAACGTGCTTTTGCCGGTTATGGTGGGTTTGGACGGTTTTACTTTGAGTCACACGCTTGAGAATGTGGAGTTGCTTGCGGATGATGTCGTTAAGCAGTTTGTGGGTACGCGTCAATTACCTAACGTGTTTACGCATGAGGGCAAAGCTGCGCCTTTCAGGCTTGACCCTGAGAATCCGATGACCATGGGACCTATTGCCTTGCAGAATTACTACTTTGAGTTTAAGCGGCAACAAGAAGAAGCCATGAAGCACGCGCTTGAGGTTATCCAGAAAGTGAACGCGGAGTACGCAGCGGTTAGCGGCAGAAGCTACGGGAACGGTCTTGTTGAAGCTTACCGTCTTGAAGACGCTGAAGTTGCGGCGATATGTTTAGGTTCAACTGCGGGCACGATGAAAACGGTTGTGGATGAGCTTAGGCAGGATGGCGTGAAAGCGGGGCTTTTGAGGCTGCGCACGTTCAGGCCTTTACCTGTCGAAGAGATTCGAAGGACTCTTGCGGGCGTGAAAGCTGTGGCTGTAATGGATAGGAGCATGAGTTTCGGCGGGAACGGCGGTGCAGTTTACCATGAGATTCGCCACATATTCTACGATGTTGCAGCGCATCCGTACATTGTGAATTACATTTACGGGTTAGGTGGAAGAGATTCAAGCCCGAAGGAACTGCGCAGGGTCTACGAAGACTTGCAGGGCATAGTGAAAGCTAAGCGTGTTGAGAAGCCAATACAATATGTGGGGTTAAGAGAGTAAGAGGAGGAATGAGAAAGAATGACTGAAGAATGGAAGTTCACTACAAAAGATATTGCTGAAAAACCAGACTTGTTCCTTTCTGGGCACAGGGCTTGTGCAGGCTGTGGACCAGCAACTGTGCTGAGGATGATAATGAAAGCTACAAGGGGACCGACAATAGTGACTGAAGCTACTGGCTGTATGGAAGTGGTTTCGTCGATTTATCCGTACACTGCTTGGGCTACACCTTGGTTGCACACGGCCTTCGAAACGTCTGCTGCGAATGCTTCGGGAATCGAAGCGGCTTTGAAGATAATGAAGAAGAAGGGCAAAGTGAAAAATGAGCATGTGGATGTTATTGCGATTGCTGGCGATGGTGGCACTTACGACATAGGCATACAGGCTTTGTCAGGGGCTGTTGAGCGTGGGCATGATTTCCTGTTTGTGCTTTATGATAATGAGGCGTACATGAACACGGGAATTCAGCGAAGCGGCGGAACACCGCACGGTGCAGCTACAACAACCTCGCCAGCAGGAACAGTGATTCCTGGGAAACTGGAGTATAAGAAGCCTATTGCGGAGATTATGGTGGCGCATGAAATGCCTTACGTGGCTACTGCTTCGCCTTATTACTGGCGTGATTTGCTTGTGAAGGTTAGGAAGGGCTTGGAGGTGGATGGTCCAGCGTTTCTGCATGTGTTTGCTCCTTGTCCGCGTGGTTGGCGAAGTAACCCTGCGAAGTCTATGGATTACTCGAAGTTGGTGGTGGAGACGTGTGTGTTTCCTTTGTGGGAGTCTGTTAACGGGAAGTGTCAGTTGTCTACGCCGAGCAAGCTTATTGCTTTGGCTCCGCAGAAGAAGAAGGCTGTGAGTGAGTATTTGCAGGGGCAGGGGCGGTTTAGGCACATGTTTAAGCCGCAGAACAGGAAGCTGCTTGAAGAAGTGCAGGGCATTACTGATGAGCGGTGGCAACGCTTGCTTAAAAAATGCCAATCGGCATAAACCTTTTTCTTTTTTTGGTTTTTTGTATTGTGTGTACTAGTGCGTGGTAAGACTATAGCCCCCTTATATAAAGGAACTATATAAAGAATAAACAGTTCTAAACGCCACTCCGGTATGGAGTGAAATAAACATGTTTGCGCACGAAAAGCTCTTAATTCCGCAAATTTTTTAAACGAAAAACAATAAAGGAGATGCAACAAAAAATAGCTTTTTCGCTTTTTTTGGCAAGTTTCGGGAGTAAGGGAGGTGAAATAACCGATGAAAAAGTTCAATAGCGCAAAATTTAATGGATTATTACTTGCTATTTTGGCGTCCTTAGTTTTCTCAGTTGTTATCTGTCCTTGCGCAAGCGCTGATGTCCTATGGACTGAGACCTTCGGAGGAGCTGCCGATGACACTGCCGCGGGGGAGACTGTTCAGGCTATCGATGGAGGATACGCAATATTAGGCGACACAGAATCGTTTGGTGCTGGTGACTCGGATTTCTGGCTAATCAAAACCGATGCATTTGGGAATATGGAGTGGAACAAAACTTACGGAGGACCAGACACTGAGACTTGCGGTGATATGTGCGTGACAAGCGACGGCGGATACGCAATGTCAGGCTATACGACATCGTTTGGTGCTGGCGGCCAAGATTTCTGGTTGGTTACGGCTGGGGAGGATGGCACTGCGTTCTGGGCTAAAACCTACGGGGGAACAGGCAATGAATATGCATACCACGTGGAACAAACGGTCGATGGAGGATACGTGTTACTTGGTCAAACAAACTCGTTTGGTGCGGGAAACTACGACTTTTGGCTGGTTAAAACTGATGGAAGCGGCAATATGCAGTGGAACCGAACTTATGGCGGAGTAGCCAGTGACGTAGGGATTCACGTGGTCCAGACTGCGGATGGAGGATACGCGTTGCTGGGTCACACAAGCTCTTTTGGAGCTGGCTCGAACGATGCATGGCTCATTAGAACTGACGCGTTGGGCAATATGCTTTGGAACAAGACTTACGGAGGATCAGGCTTAGAATTCGGGCAATGTCTGGAGCCGACTAGCGACGGCGGCTACGCAATAGCATGCATTACAGCGTCGTTTGGTGCTGGCGGTATGGACTTCTGGCTGGTTAAAACTGATGCAAGCGGCAATGTGGAGTGGAACATGACCTACGGAGAATCAGGAGGTGAAGGTCCAACTCACGTTATCCAAACTGAGGATGGAGGATATGCAATGTCAGGCTTTAATTCTACTGTGGTTACCGACCAAAATGCTACTTTGCTTAAGACTGACGCGTTTGGGAACCTAGAGGGGTACGCAACATATGGAGGAAATGGTACCGAGATTGCTTATGCTGTGCTGCAAACCAGCGATGGCGGCTACCTATTGACGATAGACACAAACTCGTTTGGTGCTGGCGGCTACGATATCTGGCTGGTGAAGAATGATAACGTGGTTCCAGAAGTTTTAACGCTTGGTGTTATGCTGGTGCTGTCAACTGTCGCGGTAATAGTTGGCGCGCGCTATTTCCGTAAGCGACCAAAATGGGAACGCTTGTAACGAAAAGAAACTGCAGAACCGCAGCGTTTGCCCTTCTCCCTTTTTTGTTGGTGCTGCTTTTAACTGGCAAATTACGGCTGCGTCTCAAAAAATTATGGTTTCTTATATAAAGCGGTGATGCTATATTTTGGCAGACGGTTAGACGCTGCGGCAGGTAACGTTAAGGTTATTACGCAGAAGTTCAAGAATTAGCGGTGTACTGGAAGCCCGGTGGTGTAGTGGCCAAGCATAGGGGCCTCTGGAGCCCTCGACGAGAGTTCGAATCTCTCCCGGGCTACTTTTTTGCTACCTGTATTCGTGCTGATTGACGTTTTCTAGTATTTTCGAGTTCTATACGGGTATGCCTAAGAAGAGCGTGTTGGGCTTGCTGCTTGGTGTGCTGTTTTAGTTGTTTTTGAGCCGTGTTCGATGAAATTGCTTTCGCAGTTCATTCTTTTCAGTGAACAGCCGTGTTACTTATGCCACAAATTTTATAACCACTACACGTTATATATGCACGCAACAGAAAAATAGGAGTGCATAAGCTTATGCGCACTTATAACTCGAACAGAAAATTAAGCACAAAAATGCTGCTTTTAACCATC
This sequence comes from uncultured Candidatus Bathyarchaeia archaeon, assembly GCA_964650565.1. GTDB lineage: Archaea > Thermoproteota > Bathyarchaeia > Bathyarchaeales > Bathycorpusculaceae > JAOZHU01. The sequence goes on from CAZYUQ010000099.1 coordinate 5,537, forward strand.
ATGTTTTCTCTCTTAGCCATAAACACCTTGACAACACAATTCACCCTAGTTGCAGGCGACATAGGAGACGACGACTGGACCATGTTCCGCCACGACCCAGCACACATCGGCTACTCAACATCCACCGCCCCAACCACAAACCAAACCCAGTGGACATACACACTCGGCGACAGCGTAGACTACTCCTCCCCCGCCATCGCCGACACCGCACTCTACGTAGGCTCATGGGACGACAAACTATACTGCTTCAACGCCACCACAGGCGTATTCATATGGAGCTTCACCACAGAAGACGACATACGCTCCTCCCCAGCCGTAGCAGACGACAAGGTCTACGTGGGCTCAGACGACAACAAAATCTACTGCATAAACGCCACCACAGGCGCACACATATGGAACACCACAACAGGCGACAACATAAGATCCTCCCAATAATTAACCGAGGCCAGAGAA
>CAZYUQ010000100.1:0-5900 GCA_964650565.1 uncultured Candidatus Bathyarchaeia archaeon
TCCGTAGCCTGTTCCAACAATGTACTTGAAATCGTCAAGCGTCAGTCCAGTTCCTTCCATTGCCCAACTCAGCACTTTCTTGGCGCTGTCTGGACTGTTTGAGCCTGTGCGCATTATGCCCCAAGAATAAACTTCTCCGTCAATCATTATCGCTGCTTTGGAGCCAACTGAGCCAACATCAACGCCTGCTGTGATTATTTCTTTGTTTTTCCATTGTTTATCAGGCATGATTCGGTGGTATTCTTGCCATCTCCAGTATTCTACATCATCTTTTTTCTGTGGTTCAGTCATTTTTTTACACCGTTTTAACGCGGCGGGCTGCAACAAGTGCAGCGCCTAGTGCACCAACAAATTCTGGTTGTTCAGGTATTAAAATATCAATGCCCAATTTCCTTTTTAGAGATGCCACAAAGCCGACGTCTTTGGCGACGCCGCCCACTAACACGACATCAGGATTCACGCCTAAGCGGTACACCATCGAGGAAACGCGGTCAGCCATAGCGTCAAATATGGCTCTCGCGATTTCAGGTTTAGATTCTTGACGGTGAATCAAGCTTACCACGTCGGACTCGCCGAATATTACACATGTGGCGTTTATGGGGCTTGCCCGTTCAGCCTTAAGCGAAAGCGGACCCATCTCTTCCATTTTCACCTCTAAGGCTCTAGCCATTGCTTCGATGAATGCGCCTGCGCCTGCTGCACATCTTTCGTTGACAACGAAGTCCACCATTACGCCTTTCTCGTCGCATTTGACAGCCCGCGCCTCTTCCGCACCGACATCAATTATTGTTCTAGCTTTGGAGAAAAGCTGGACTCCTGCTTTTGCGTCGGCGCTCATCATGCTTATGGTGCTGTTAGCGTAAGGCGCCATGGCCATGCCTGAGCCCGTTGCGGTAACGTGATTCACGTCTTTAAGTGTTAGCTGCGCTTCTTTCAAGGCTTCAGCGACAGTTTGTTCAGCTGCTTTCGTGGGGTCAAATCCCGAGAAGGCTCGGCTGCGGGCTAAGACTTCGCCGTCTTTCAGAATTACGGTTTTCACGCTTTGAGTGCCCAAGTCGATTCCAACGGTTATCATCACGCATTCACCTCTATATGTCAATCCTTGCTGTTAACATTTCCAAGAAGGCTTCCACTCGCGTTTTCAATTGTCCCACATCTTCCCGCGTGTACTCGGTATCCAAATAATACACCGGGATGCCTAGGCGGTCTAGGACGCGCTTAACGCGTGTGTATTCCATGGCGTAGAGCATGCAGCCGCGGACAACGTAGTAGATTACGCCGTTGATGTTCCAATCTTTAACTTTGGTTAATAGCCAGTTGATTCGGTCTTCGTTTCCGTCTGCCGAAGTGAAACATGGACAAGTGGAAGCCATCAGATAGCGTTCGGATATGGCTTTGAACATGTCGTCCATTGTCCATTCATCCACGCCTACAGGGTCGTAGAGTAATCTTTCGCTTGAGCAGAGTTCATCAGCGATGAGTACGCCTTGCGGCGTGGCTTCTTCAATTAGCGTGGGGACTTTCCAGTTGTCAGGCCATATCATGGGTGTGCCCGTAACCATCACTCTCGGCGTGTCTGGTGGGCAAGCCCATTTTTTCTCGCGTGCCATTTTTTCCAGCTCGTCACATAACGCTTCAGTCTTTTCAGTCCATCGCACTATGTCGTCCCACATGTATGTTTGGTTAACCAGCATGGCGTCTCTGCCCATGATGACTGGGTTGCCTTTTCTGAGGTCTTGCAGTCTGCGGAAGGCTTTGGTTGCTTTTTGAGTTAGCTGTATGGCTGTTTTCAGTTTCTTTCTAGTTATTTTATTGCCAGTTAACTTTTCGATTTGTTCTTTTATGGCGAGGAGTTCTTCACGCCAGAACCGTGTTGCCTGCGCTGAATCTTTTACTCGCGGAATCGGCATCGTCCAAACTGGTTTGCGGTCGCTGAGGATTTCATTTAGTTTTGTCATGCCATCGCATGTTAACACGCCTATTATGGCGTCGCTTAATTCGAGATACGGGGATAAGTCTATCATTTTTGCGCCCATAGTTGACCGTATTATGGGGCAAACTTCCACGGGCACGATGCGGTCTCCGAGTTTTGCCGCGTCATACCATCCAGAGTTCACGCGCACTGGAATGGCGTCTGCCGCTAAAATCAGCTCAATGGGTGCGAGCATACAGAGGTAACCGATGACTTTTTTGCCGCTTTCTTTTGCTGCTTGAATCTCTTTTGCTCGTTGGTCAAAGTTTGCGCTTTCGTCAAAGTACTGCATGGCTTCAGGGCGGTTCCGTGACGTTTTTTTCATCCGTTCAATGTTGTCGGCGATGACTCTCTGGGAAGCGATTTTGATGGAGTTTTTTAGTTCCTCCATTTCTTTCGGGGGGATTTCAGGCATGTATCTTTTTTCTTCACTTTGGCTTTTCATCTGGTTCCTCACTCATCTTCTGGCGGTTTCAACCAGTTTCGAGACTTGAAAGCTGTTTTTCCAGCGAATTTCACTTTCAAGCAGTCTTCGTAGGGACACATTTCTACACATCGGAAACACAGCATGCACACGGAAGTGTTAATTTTGCCGCCTTTCTGCTCGTACACTTCCGTAACTTGCACCGGGCAAACTCTTTTGCAGATGCCGCATTTCGTGCATTTCTCTTCCTCTTTGTCAATGTAAAGGGCTGGTACCCCCTTAAAGGCTTTAAACCTGTTACCGATTGCAAGTGATGCTCCTGTGGGGCAGAACCTGCACCAAAAACGCCGCAGGAAGAATGAACCTGCCACGGTTACCCCAACGAAAAATATCATGAAAATCCACACTAATTCTTCGCTGGAAAAGGCGATTATTTGGTCAAGGTATGGGTAACTGAGGTTCACGCCGTTGATTACTGTTAACTCCTCTGTCCAAGGCACAATAAGAGGCGTTAAGGGCGCTATCAAGATTCTCAGAGACTTGAATGGTCCACCGAGGAATAAGGATAAAGGCCACTGCCACGGGTTTATGGGACTCAGCAAAAAGGGCAAGATTATGAAGAAGATTAAGAGCACATATCTGAGCACATTCAGTGCGCCGTTGAGTTTTTCAGGAAGGTTTCGGTAGCGCACTTTGCAGGCTTTCCGCAGCAGAGTAATCACATCTGAGTAGAAGCCGAATGGGCAAATCCAGCCGCAGAAGAAGCGTCCTATAAAGAGAGTCATGCCGAAAATCGCAATTAAAGCAACAAGTAGCCATATGGAATAACTAAACAGGTAATAAATAGCAACCACGGATACTATCTGAATTAGAAATCTAAGGTAAGTTACTTTTCTAGTTAAATCCTTCATCCATAGAAGAATAACCAGTATCCCAGCTAACCCTAATCCTGCGAACACCGTCAGTTTCAGTATTTCACCTACGATTTCCGGCACCATTTAGTTAAGCCTTCATTAGCATTGCGTGATGCTGCGTTTAACAACATCCCAACTTCGACCAACCTGAGCGGAACCACACTACCCGTTGATGCCCGTTTACGGGGCTCCCTCATTATGCCTGCAACATCCTTGTAACGCATTGGGATACTGTTTTGCGGCTCAGGCGGCAACGCATATTTGCGACCTCTTTCAGGTTTTGAATATGGAAATAACTGCTGTAGCATTTAAAGCTTACATTAATAGCCGCTGCGGCGCAAGTACAAGCATCAAAAGAAGTAAGCGGCACGTTTTGTTCGAACACTTTAATGTGCGTCGGCGTTATCGGTTGCGCTTCTTGAAGTATACTAGAACGCCTAAGTTAACAACAACTATGAGTATTGCTACAGCGATTGCCCATGTTGTAAGAGCGGAATCTTCTGGATAGCTGGGTGGCCTTATTATGCGGGTATTGTCTTCTTGCAGGTACTTCAGATGAGCGTCGAATGGGTAGCCTTCTGCATCCAGCGCGTAGGGGAACCCAGTCATGTTGTGGAAGGGTAAGGGGTCTACTGTGAATCCAAATCCTGGTCCAAAACCATAATTGGCGTATTCAACTTTGAACCAGCATGCGACAAAGAAGAAGTAGTCTCTTTCCATGCCTTCCGGGACTGGCAATAGGTTGGCGGTGGGGAACTGCAGTGAAACTGCGTCGCCTTGTCTTCCAATTACAAATTCGTCGTCTTCGTTAAGCAACAGGTGCGTTACATCACCGTATCGTGTGAAGTTGCCAGAGGATGTTGAAGGTGAAGTGAATGCTTGATACAACGTAGCTTGGGGGTCGATTCTCTGGATTACAATGTTCTCCTGCGGGCTTACGTCTACTCCAACATAGTCGAAAGTTACATTCCAGAAGTTGTTTATTCTCAGCGAGTAATCGTCTGTGGGGAATAAGCCTGTCAGGTTAACCACGAAAGTCCTAGCTATTCCGTCTGCTGGCAGCGGAAACTGTCTGCTGTCTGGGACACGTACCCAGTTGCCGTTTGCATCTTTAATCTCCATAAACGGCGTCGGTGTGGGTTCAGTGTGATTTGGCACTTGCGTAGAGTAAAACTTGTTCATCCAAAGACTGTAGCTTTCAGCTGGACCCCAATCAACTAACGCTCTTACTATGAGGTTGATTTGTGATGCGTCAGCTAAATCGCCTAGGTCCAGTGTCAGCCTGTTCCATGTTTGGTTGTTCCATGCTTGGCTGTATTTGCCGTTGAACGCTGTTGTGGATATTCCATCTATTTTTGAGATTGCAGATAAGACATCTGCCTTGTTACTGGAACTAGTGACTTGCCCGTTGTAAACGGTAACTATCTCATTAAAGGCAGAAACTGGTGTTAACGGGTTTTTGCTTACCGTGTAAATCTGACCCATGTACGCGGGGTCAATGTACTGCTCAACCATCGTTGAATAAACGTTTTGGCCAGCTGGGTGGTCAACAACCAGCAGGTAAGCTGAGTCCACGAAGAAGATTTCATCCCATCTCTGGGTCAAGTTTAGGTTGTAGTAGCCATTAACTGCTTGCAGTTGGTCCTTGTTTAATGGAATGTAATCCCACGGGTTGTTCCTCCAATATTCCAGAGAGCCATCTTCGTTAACGTATCTCGTATAGCCTAGCCAGCCGTGATTTGAAACTTCGGCGACGTAAACGTAGTCGGTTCCGTTCCACATGAATAATGAAGGGCAGGATGTGCCGTGCTCGTAGTATGCAACAAGAATCGTTGCGGTTGTCAGGCTGAGTGTTCTTGTGGGGTTCGTATTCTTGTTTTCCCAGTTTAAGAATCCGAATTGGCCAGTTGGGTCTGTGCTGGGCATTGCAATGGTGTATGTTCCTTCAGGCAAAAGCGCTGTGTAAGGCGTTGTGTATCCTTCACCGTTTATTGTGAAGTCTCCGCCGCCTGTTTTGGGAGTAGGCGATATTAGGATGCTGAGGGTGTGCATGCCTTCGGCGACTACTCTGAAGGAGCCAAATAGGTTGTTGACTTTAACTTTGTGTGAGCCTTCGGTTGTTGCGTTGGCTGTGAATTCTACGGTTGTGGTTGCTCTTGCGTTCAGTTCCAGTGTTTGGGTGTCTACTAATGCGTCGTCGATTGTGAGTTTAACTAGGAGTCTGTCTGTGGCGGTGCCGGTGTTTGTCGCGGTGAATTTGATGTTTAATTGGTCGCCGACGTTAGCTTCGTAGGGAGTTATAAACAATTTCGAGAGGGTTATTGTGCTTGTTTCTGGGGGTGGTGTTTTGATTGTGAATGCGCCTGTTTCGTTGTTTATTTTTACGGTGTAGTTGCCTTCGGTGGTTTCGCTGCTTGTGAATTCTACTATTTGCGATGTTCCCGCTGGAACTAGGATTGTTTGGTTTTCTCTTAATGCATCGTTTATTGTGAGGTTTAGCGTGTAGCTTCCGTTTGCGTTGCCTATGTTGGTGAGGTTGACTGAGAACGTGACGGTTTCGCCTATTTCTGCTTCAAGCGGGTTAATGGTG
>CAZYUQ010000101.1:0-5897 GCA_964650565.1 uncultured Candidatus Bathyarchaeia archaeon
CTCTTCGGCTTAAGATACTCCTACGGCAAGTACGTGCTGTTCCCAAGCCCAACGCTCACAGCTGCACAGCCATAACACCGCAAACCGCCCAATTTCCCCTCCATTTTTTTTATCAAACAAAAAACGCATGTGATTCACAAAACAAACCGTTTTTAGTCTTCCAAATGCACTTTTAAAATAGGCTGTAGCCCCAAGAAAAAGTATTGTTTATATTTTCCACTGCGGTTTCATATCCCGTGACTGCTTAATGATGTATTGGGAAATGGAAAACGCTGCTGCCCTCAGCGTCGAGTTGAAAGAAGCAGGCTTCCAAGTTTCCCACATATGCTGCTCACGCCCAAGCTGCTTCGACTTCGCAGCGAGAAAAGACAACAAAATCATTCTAGTAAAGGTTCACCTAGACGTGGACACTTTCGCCCACCAAGACGCCACTGAACTCAAAATCATAGCCGACCACGTTTCCGCCGCTTCCCTCCTAATCAGCCAAAAAACACACGACAAACCCCTAGAAGACGACACCGTCTACTCAAGACACGCCATCTTCGTAATCACCGAAAAAACCATCAAAAACATAGCGTTCCAAACAGCAAACCCCCTAGTTTACGCTGGACCAGGAGGATACTTCGTGGAAATCGACGGCGCACTAGTTGAAAAAAGACGAAAAGAACTCGCTTTGTCAATCGGCAAACTCGCAGACATGATTGGTGTTTCCCGCAGAACGCTGTACGGCTATGAAAGAGGCATGGCAAAAGCCTCAGTAACCTCAGCGTACAACCTAGCTAAAACATTAGGCATCCCAGTGGCAAAACCCATAAACATTCTTGAAAAAAACCGCAAACAACAGTACTGCCTGCTCGCAAAAGCAAGCCGCATAATCGCTGGACATGCGCTTCTGTTCAAATTTTTCAGGAAATTCGCTTTCTGCAACATTTCCCCAGTCAAAAAAGCGCCATTCGACTTCATCATGAATATTCCAGACGAAGAACACGCCATAGTAGGCACTATCGCCGCAAGCAAAGACAAACGCATAGACCAAAGAATAGCAGAAATCTTGAGTTTGTGCCAAGTAATCGATGCGCATCCGGTTTTGATCACGGACAAACCCAAGCCTTTCAACGATGACATACCCTGCGTTTGCATAGACGAACTGCATGCTATGCGCACGCCCAAAGACTTGCTCGCCAGCGCTTAAACAAGCTTCCTCTGCACACTGCGCATTTCATTTTTTACTTGTTTCGCAGGCTTCCATGATTTCCGCACACAATCAGGATACTCATCATGCGCTTGCAGCCACTGCCTCAGAAACCGCATAGTCCGCGAATCCGCCAAGTAACCACTGCCAAAATCACCATACGCGCCTGCTAACGCAGCGATTTCCCTGTCCCGCTCCACTTTTGCAATAATGGATGCGGCTGAAACCACCGCGTAAGTCTTATCCGCTTTGTGCTCAGCAACAATCTTCGCCTTAAACGATAGCTCCTGCTGAATGTGCTGCTTGAACCGTTCCTCCACCACGTCAGCCGCGTCCACAAACGCCACGTCAGGCTTCAATGCTTCAATTATCTTCGCCATAGTCTGCGCTTCAAGCCTGTTCAGCTTATGCAGTTTCCTTCGGCTTTCCACTGCACGATCAATTTCCGCAGGCAACAGCTTCACCGTCACGTGCTTTTCAGCTAACCGCGCAATCTCTACTGATAGCGCCTCACGCTTCTTCGCCGATAACAACTTGGAATCTTTCACGCCTAACCGTGTTAGCTCAGGCAGTTTTTCTTCCTTAAGCATAACGCCTGCAACGACTAATGGTCCAATTACGCAGCCACGTCCAGCTTCGTCCACACCAGCAACCACCACGCGCAAATTCACCTTGCTTGTAGAACGGCTAATTGACTTCTAAGCTATAACACTTTCACATTTCAGCCAAAAAACACAGAACATAACAACTGGTAGGTGTGCGCGGAAACTACGCTCCATCTTAGGTGTGCTTCAGAATTTTCAGGGCTTTTTCAACTGTTGCCTCATGCACTTTCTCTCTGTTTTCAACTGTAACCACGATTAATTCTGCATCTTCCCTCTCCCGCGTTTCCCTTATCAAGCTGTCTTGTGTTTTCCAATGGATAACGGCTACGACGAGCCTGCAGCTTTCCAACGCTTTCCACGTGGCTTCTTTGAACCCTGCAGAAAACAGTTCCATCGGTCCAACCTCATCGATGGCAACGACATTGCAGTTTTCCACAGCCGCAAATATTGCTTGAGCACCAATGCTGTTGAGGTCTTCGATGTTAACACGATATCTGCCAATTTGCGGACCAGTTTTCTGGTTGACATGCGCAAGCCAACCACATCTACCGCTGTTTATGTCCAGAAGTTCAAAGCCTACTCGTGCTCCACCTTCACGGGCTTCACGGCTTAGCATGCCGCCCACAGTGTAGCCTTCCGCTTTCAAAGCGTTTACAGTTTTCGTTAAAACCGTGGTTTTTCCCACTTCAGGATTCCCAGTCAAGAGCAGCACGCGCTTCAGCATTTCATGTCCTCGATAAACCAGAAGTCTAATATTAGCCTAAAAATTCTTCTCCTACCAGACAACAGCACAAACAGGTACTGTGGCGCTGCAACGTCATGACTGAAACAAACTTTGAGGCAGACTTTCCAAGTGAAATAGTGAAAGAAGGCAAAGTGGCAGTGTTGGTTCCGAAACTTGCCGCCTTCAAGCTTCAGCCTTCAGATTACGCGCCCTCCAAAGCACCCGTATTTTACAATCCTGTGATGGAGTTAAACCGTGACCTAGCAGTCTTGGCAGTGCAGGCGTACCAGCGCGTTGCAGGCAGAGAAATCGTCGTGTGCGAGCCCTTAACGAGCACAGGCATCAGAGGCGTGCGATTCGCAACCGAAATCCAAGGCATAAAAAACGTGTTAATCAGTGACATCAATCAACGCGCCTTTAACCTCGCAAAACACAACGTGCACTTGAACGGGCTAACGGAACGCGTAACTGTGCAACACAAGGAGGCTAATTGCCTATTAAGCTGCCACGGCGCACCGCACAAACGTTTTGACGTTGTAGACGTGGATCCGTTTGGTTCTCCCGTGCCCTACCTAGACTCAGCAGTCAGAGCTCTGCGTAACCGCGGTATTTTAGCTGTGACTGCCACGGATATGGCGCCGTTATGTGGAGTCCACGCGAAAGCCTGCATCAGAAAGTACGGTGGAAGACCCCTGCGCACTGAATACTGCCAAGAACTCGCCGTTAGGCTGTTAGTTGGCTGCGTAGCCTCCGTAGCGGCGAAACATGACATCGGCGTCCGCGTGCTGTTCAGTTATTGTAGTGACCATTACGTGCGAGTGTATGCTGAGATAGGTTATGGCGCGCAAAAAGCCGATGAAAGCATCAAAAACCTCGGCTACGTGCTACACTGCTTCAAGTGCCTGCACAGAGAAACCGCTAATGACTCCTTTACCAAGCGCATCGAGCAGTGTCCCGAATGCGGCGGCAAAATGGACTACGCAGGACCTTTGTGGCTGGGCAAGATATTTGACAAGCACTTCTGCGAGTTAATAGCGAAGGAAAACGCGCATAGAACGCTAAGGAACAGCGTGAAAATCGCCAACCTCCTATCCCTAGCCACCGCTGAAGCTGATGCGCCTGTAACGTACTATGTTGTGGATAAAATCAGCAGTAAGCTATCGTTGCCTGCGCCTTCAGTTGACGCGCTGCTTCAGATGATTCGCGCTAACGGTTTCCAAGCTTGCCAGACGCATTTCAACTCTCGAGGCATACGAACAGATGCGCCTGCGCTGGCGATGCAGCGGTTGTTGCGAAAAATCGTGACCGAGCCTTAGGGCATCACTGTTCTTGAGCGGCTGTAATAAAAGTTTAAGAGCAGAAAACCAGTAGTTAAAACGCAAGGTGAATAGTGGTGACCGAGCGAATCGCAGTAATAGGCGCTGGAATGATGGGCACTGCCATAATAACAAGCCTTATGAAAGGCGGGTATGAGGGCAAAATCACGGCAGCCGATTTCCAGCTGGAACGCCTTAAGGAAATGGAAAAATTAGGCGTGAACACCATTGTTGATAATCGGAAAGCCGCAACCAAAGCCGATATCATCTTTGTTGTTGTAAAGCCCGCGGATGTGGAGAAAGTCCTCACGGAAATACGCAAAGAGATAGCAGGAAAACTAGTCATATCCGTGGCTGCAACTGTGCCCTTAAAGTTTCTGAAAAAGATTGTTCCCGAAGCACGCGTTGTTAGAATTATGCCGAATGTCGCCGCGCTTGTTCAAGCATCCTACACCGCTTACACATGCGACGTAGACGTAACGGAAAAAGACAAAACCAAAGTCAAAGTCCTGCTGGGCATGATGGGTGTATGCGCGGAAGTCGACGAGAAACACATGGACGCCATAACCGCAGTAAGCGGTAGCGGACCTGGCTACCTGTCCATAATAGTTGAGGCGTTGGTGTACGCGGGGTTGCGGGTGGGCTTGCCCCGAGACATAGCCTTAGCAAGCGCGGCACAAGCAGTTTTGGGGACAGGCAAGCTTGTCATTGATTTGCAGGAGAATCCGGCGAAAATCAGGGATATGGTGACTACGCCTGGCGGAACCACGATTGACGCTATATATGAAGTGGAAGGCAGCCAGATTAGGCAGGCGTTAGTGCGGGCGGTGGAAGCCGCAGCCAAAAAAAGCAGTGCAATCCGCGAGAAACTAGGCTTAGACGCTCAGTGAGAGCCCAAGTAACGTTGTGTTCTTGGAATGTTTGAGGCAGTTATCTTTGACTGGGATGGAACCTTAGCGGATACTAGGAAAATGGTTGTTGCGGCTTTCCAGAAAGTCCTCAGCAAAGTACACTGCACGGTAAGCGACGAGTTTATTGAGCGGCGCATCGGAATTGGCGCAGCCGAAACCTTCCGAGACGCACTGCAAGCATCAAGCGTAAGCTTTGATGAAGCGTTGATTAAGCGCCTTGTGGAGGAGAAGATTCAAGCTGAAATTGACTTGAGCAGCACCGTGAACTTGTTTCCTGGCACCGTAGAGTTGCTGTCATCTCTTCAGGACAAAGTTAAGGTGGCTTTGGCTTCCATGAACAACCGCGGCGTCATCGACTACCTAATTAAAACGTTGGATGTGCTGAGGTTTTTTGATGTGGTTCTCACGGTGGACGAGGTGCATAGTTCCAAGCCTGATCCTGAAATTTTCTTGAAGAGCGCGCTTAAGCTGGGTTGCCGCCCTGAGCGGTGCGTGGTTGTGGAGGACTCTATTTTCGGTGTCGAAGCTGCTAAGGCGGCGAAAATGAGTTGCGTTGGGGTTCTTACGGGCGTGTATGCACGGGAAGAGCTGGAAAAGGCTAATCCTGACTTAATTGTTGCCTCAGTGAAGGAGCGAGATGAAATTCTCAGGTTCATTCTTCAATAGACGGCTAATGCCGTTTACAAGCTTGGACGCTAATGTTAAAATAGGCTTCAGCCATAGAATGCTCTGTTGAGTTCATGAACGTCCCAAGAGTAGTTATAGCTGGCGCGTGCAGCGGCGTTGGCAAAACAACCATTTCCACAGGGCTAATGGGCGCGCTCCGCGCCGCAGGCTTCACAGTTCAAGCGTTCAAAGTTGGCCCAGACTACATCGACCCCTCTTACCACAAGACAGTAACGGGGCGACCCTCAGGAAACCTTGACGCTTGGATGGTACCCCAAGACCAAATAGTAGAACTGTTCAGGCGCGAGGCATCTTCAGCTGACATAGCTGTGGTGGAAGGCGTCATGGGACTTTATGATGGGGTAAGCGGGCTGGATGAGACGGGAAGTACCGCGCAAATCGCCAAGATACTTCGCTGCCCAGTGCTCTTGGTTATTGACACTTACTCTATGGCGCGGACAGTTGCTGCTGTGGCATTGGGCC
>CAZYUQ010000102.1:0-5886 GCA_964650565.1 uncultured Candidatus Bathyarchaeia archaeon
GCGCCAGGCTCATAACCTGTTGGTCGGGCGTTCAAATCGCCCCGGGCCCACCATGTCTTCTGTTGTTTGCTCTGTGCCCGATTAGGGTGGGTGAGCCGAAAACATTTATCTTCCAAGTTGCTTACCCCTGTAAGAACTGTTATGAAACGCGCTGTTGTGCTTCTCCTCGTGATCATACTCGTTTCTGTCGGCTTAGCCTACGCGGCAGTGTACTACAGTCAGCAGTCCACAGTTGAAGATGAATTCTTTTTCGGAGTGTCTTTCGGACAGCAAACAGTTGAGGAAGCGAAAGAGATTATTGACAAGGTGAAGAATTACACTAATTTCTTTCTGATTAATAATTGGGGAATTGTCGCTACCGAGACTAACGAGACGCTGGATGAAGTGTGCGATTACGCTACTGAGGCTGGGCTTAAGTTCATAGTGTTTTTTGACTTCATTTCGCGTGAAACGTATGATTGGCATCAAGATTGGGGGGGCAATGCGACGATAAAGTGGGGCGACAGTTTCCTCGGCGTCCACCTGAGGGATGAGCTTGGCGGAAAACAGATTGATGACGCTCCAGATAACAAGAGCGTTGCCGAAGCGGCTGATTATAGCGACGCTGCAAACCGCTTCATCTCCAACATAACCTCCGCCAATAGCACAGTGGACGTGAAAAGCAGGGGCATCCAAATGTTCATCTCTGATTATGCGCTTTACTGGTTCGATTACCTAGCGGGTTATGATACGGTTTTCGTGGAGTTGGGCTGGAACCACAGCACGCCAGAGCACATAGCGCTTTGTCGAGGCGCAGCCAACATGCAAGGCAAAGACTGGGGAGCCATAATCGTGTGGACCTATCGTCAACCGCCTTACCTTGCAGAACCCGACAAAATGCTGGAGGACATGAAAGCCGCTTACCGCGCAGGGGCAAAATATGTTGTTGTATTCGATTACGCAGAAGACAACGAAACAGGAAAACCATATTCCACATTAAAGGATAAGCATTTCACAGCCATGCAGCAGTTCTGGGATTACGTCAACGACCACCCAAGAGACGCAAACGAGAAAATTGACGGCAAAGCGGCATTTGTTCTTCCGAAAGATTACGGCTGGGGCATGAGAAGCGCAACGGACAACATGTGGGGCTTATGGCCTGCAGACGAAAATGCTCCGTTAATCTGGGATAACATGAACAAGCTAATACAACAGTACAGCTTAGAACTGGACATAGTCTACGATGACCCAAAATTCAACGTTCAAAGCAAATACTCAAAAGTGTACTTCTGGAACGAAACTATCGACTGAAACGCGCCGCCGCGTTCACTTAAACTCCTTGATTATCTCATCCACAGTCATTATCTTCGCGTTGTAAACGTTCTCCAAATACTTCAAGCCTTCCTCATGGTCTTTCTGCGTGAACGCTTCAACGCCGTCCTTGGCGACTATTATCTTGTAGCCTCTGAAGAAAGAGTCAGCAGCCATATGCCTGATGCATATGTGCGTGTGCATGCCGCCGAGAATTACGGTTTTCACGCCTTCGCCCTTGTACAAGCTCTTTAACAGTTTATCTAAACCTGTCTTGTAGAAACTGCTGTACGTCCTCTTTTCTATAATGTAGTCTTTTTTGGTGGGTGCAAGTTCAGGGATAACCTCGGCGCCCTTCGTGCCTTTAATGGCGTGTGCACCCCACTTCTCTGTCACTTCCCAGTCTTTAGCGCGGTGAGCGTCGTTGCTGTAAATAACTGGCACGTTGCTTTTGCGTGCAGCTTCAATCAGCCTCTTAAGTTTGGGAACTATATGCTTTGCTCGGTCTATCGCCAGTTTGCCAGTGACGAAATCGTTAAGCATATCAATTATTACAATAACAGCATTTTCCAACAAAACACACCTTCAACAAAAACAATAGGCAAACAGCCTATTTAATTTTGCACTTACTCCGCAGTTAAACCGTACATGCCGCTTGTGAATTTTTCCGCCCCGTTTTCCTGCACCAGCACCGTGTCCTCAACGCGGACCCCACCGTAACCCACAACGTAAATGCCAGGCTCATCCGTCACCACGTTACCCGCCGCAAGCACATCTTTACTGATAGGATTCAACGTAGGCGGCTCATGCACTTCCAAGCCTACACCGTGACCTAAACCATGCGCAAAACACTCGCCATAGCCCGCCTCAGCAATAAGTTTCCTCGCTACGCCGTCAACATCCCGCGCTTTAACGTTCGCCCGCATAGCCTCAAACGCTTTTTCATGTGCCTCTTGCACGATGCCGTGAAGGCGTTGCTGTTTTTCCGATGGTTTCCCAGCCACTAAAGTCCGCGTCATGTCTGAACGGTAAAACTTGTACGTTGCGCCCACGTCAACAACCACCAAATCACCCTCACGGATTACTCTGTCACCGCAGCCGCCATGGGGAAACGCGGAGCACACGCCTGAAGCCACAATAGTCTCAAACGCCGTGCCGTAAGAACCCCGCTTCCGCATTGCATACTCAACCTCCGCTGCGACCTCATACTCCTTCATGCCAGGCTCTAATACCTCGTAAGCGGTTTTCATGCCTTCGCTTGTTAACTCGCCAGCTTTACGCAGCAAAGCGATTTCTTCGGCGGTTTTCACTTTGCGAAGCTCCCACATGAGCTTGCGATTAACCTTAAGCGTCATTTTGCCTCCAGCTTCTTTGACTAAGGCGTGCCAAGCTTCAACGCCTAACGTGTCCACACCAAGCTTTTTGATTTTGCAACGCTTAGTAGTTTTCATGAGCTTCGCCAGCAGGCTTTCATTGCGCTTCACCAATTCAACGTTGAAGCCTTTGCTTTCGGCTTTCACCTGCTCGTAGTTGACGTCATAAACGTAAATTGCGCCTTCGCCGTCTCGGGGGATTAACATTGCAGCTGCGCCGGGAACCCCAGAGAGATACAGCATGTTCGCCCAGTTGAAAACTGCGAAGCCGTTGAACTCTTTTTTACCGAAGGCAGCTTGTTTCAGCGCGTCCAGCTTGTTCATTATACTTCACAAGTTAAAGAGTGCTGCTGGGGCTTGGTTTAACCTTTGTGTTTTTCAGCCGCCAGTGACTACGGGCATGAAAACGACGCGGTCGCCATCTTTAAGCTTGGTTTCCATATCGGTTGACTGATGCAGTAAGCCGTTCAAGGAAAAGATGTAGTGCGGTTTCAACTCGGCGTCTTCTGGTTCGTAAACAGCTTTTTGGAAGGGTTCACCGTGCTTTTCAGCCAGCAAAACCAGCAGGTCGCGCATCGCCGCTTCTTCTTTAAGCGCAACGTGTTCTCTCTGTTCCACGCCTAACGTCTGTTTGAGGTAGCCTAAGTATTCGACAGTAACCTTCAACAGTGAATCCCCCGATTCTGCCCTGCATTATTGAGTGCTGAAGACGTTATATATTCATTTCTTAACTGAAATCCCGTTTAAAGAAGGCTTTAAAGCGTCGCTTAAGCGACGTTTGGCAGAGCAATTCATAACGGAGTCAAATTAAGAGTTTAACATGGATTTCCGACGCAAACAGCCATTAAATTAATATACTTTCCAGTTAGTCTAAATATTCTATAATCTCTATGGAGAAGAAAGAAATGTTTGCTTACGCAGGCAAGATTCTCCGTGTAAACCTTACAACTGGAAAGGTTTCTACTGAACCCTTAAGTGAAAAAATGGCTAAGGAGTACATTGGAGGCATCGGCTTAGGAATTCGCCTGCTCATGGACAATTCCCGTCCAGGCGCAGACGCTTTTGACCCAGACAACCCCTTGATTTTCTTGACTGGCCCACTCAGCGGCACGTTGGGACCAACAGGCGGAAACAGCTATGCCGTCGTGTCCAAATCTCCCGCCACCGGCGGTATCGGCAATGCTGAATCCCACGGCTTCTTTGGTCCAGACCTGAAACGTGCAGGATACGACGCGGTTATCATCACGGGCAAAGCGGACAAGCTGTCGTACCTGTGGATTGACGATGACAAAGTTGAAATCAGGGATGCCGACTTTCTCAAGCACGAGACAGTTTACCATACGGACGTGAAAATCAGGGAAGAACTCGGCGACTATTACATTCGAGTTTCAGCGATTGGGGAGGCTGGCGAAAAACTCTGCCGTTTCGCAGCGATAATAAACGACGAGTTCAGAGCCATTGGGCGAGCAGGCATGGGCGCGGTTATGGGTTCAAAAAACCTTAAAGCCGTGGCAGTTCGAGGAACAAACGACGTTAACGTGGCAGACTTTGACGGGTTCAAGGAATTTATAAAGATGATTTACGAACGCATGAAGGGACCCGCAACCAAGAAGTACAAAACGCTGGGAACTCCAGAAAACGTTTTGGTGCTGAACTCGCTCTCAGCTTTGGCTACGAGAAACTTTACTAATTCTCAATTTGAAGGCGCTCCAAAAGTCAGTGGCGAATACTTAAATGAGCATTACGTTAAGAAAATCGTGGGTTGCGCAAC
Source organism: uncultured Candidatus Bathyarchaeia archaeon (assembly GCA_964650565.1). Taxonomy (GTDB): domain Archaea; phylum Thermoproteota; class Bathyarchaeia; order Bathyarchaeales; family Bathycorpusculaceae; genus JAOZHU01. The sequence goes on from CAZYUQ010000102.1 coordinate 4,435, forward strand.
GTGCGGCATGCGCTGCGACCACATCGCTGTGGTTCCTGAAGGCCCGTATCAAGGCTCAACTTCTCGTTTGGAGTTTGAATGCCTCTGGTCTATGGGGCCTCTCTGCGGCGTTGACCGTCTTGACGCTATTATAGAAGCAATGCGGATCGTGAATGAGTATGGTATGGACGGCATATCCATCGGCGTGGTTGTGGCGTTTGCGATGGATTGTTATGAGAACGGCGTGATAACGAAGGAGCAGACAGATGGTATTGACCTCAGATTCGGCAATGCTGAAGCACTCATAGCAATTATTCACAAGATTGGCAAACGTGAAGGCTGGTTAGGCAATATCCTTGCCGAAGGCGTTGCGAAAGCGGCGGAGTTAATCGGTGGAGATGCATACAAGTACGCTTGCCACATCAAAGGCTTGGAGTTACCGGGTTATGATTTGCGTACTTTGAAGACTGCGGCGTTGGGCTTCAGTGTTTCATTCCGTGGCGCTTGCCACCTCAGGAACGGGGCTTACTCGCCTGACGTGAAGGGCAAAGTGAACCGTTTCAAGATTGAGCCGGGAAGGGGCAAAATGATTGTGAGCGATGGGCACACGTACAACATCATTGATTCGATGATTTTGTGCAAGTTTTCAAGAGGCACGTATTATGATGGGTTGAAGGATTTGGCGAATTATTACACGTTAGCCACGGGTATTCCGATGACGGCGGAGGATCTGGATAAGACCGGGGAGAGAATTGAGAATCTTGCAAGGCTGTTTAATATTCGCGAAGGCAAAGGCACAAGGAAGTATGATACGGTGCCGTGGAAGATAGAGCATTGTCCGGTGCCTGAAGAGGGCCCAGCAAAAGGCGTCGTCGTCAGCGACGAGGAGCTTCAGTTGGGCTTGGATGAGTATTACGCGGCGAGAGGCTGGACATCAGAGGGTGTGCCCACGGTTAAGAAGCTGAAGGAGTTGGGGCTGGAAGAGTATGCTTCCATCGCTAAAAAGGCGGATAAGGAGGCTGCATAAGAATGGTACGACCACAAGACAGAAAATTCGTCACCGCGGACCCTGAAAAGTGCATAGGCTGCGTAGTGTGCGAGTACGCTTGTTCAATGACGAATGAAAAGACCTTTAACCCGACGAAGTCCAGAATCCGCGCTTTGCGTATGGGCCCGCTTAATAACATAGCGGTTACATGTCGTCATTGTGAGGACCCCGCTTGCGTGGCTGCTTGCCCAAGAGAAGCGCTGCATCAAGAGGAAGACAGTGGAATAATCGTGGTTGATGAGGACGCATGCAACGGTTGCGCGTGGTGCATTAGTGCGTGTCCTTTCGGCGCGATGATGATGCATCCAGATAAGAAAGTCGTGTTCACCTGCAATAGCTGTAAGGATCAGCCCGATGGTCCGCAGTGTGTGAAGTGGTGTCCTGAAGAGGCTTTAAGTTTTGTTTCGGCGCAGCAGCTTGCTCAG
>CAZYUQ010000103.1:0-5837 GCA_964650565.1 uncultured Candidatus Bathyarchaeia archaeon
GGCTAGGCGGCTGGGACGAATTCACACTAGCAGAAGACACAGACTTAACGTTCAGAACCCGCCTTGCAGGCTACAAGGTTCGCTACGTCGGCGACGCAGAATGCTACGAAGAAGCCGTGGACAATTGGAAGGCGTACAGGAATCAACGCTACAGGTGGGCGCGAGGACACATGCAGTGCTGCTTCAGGCACTCGTGGAACGTTTTAAAAAGCAAAAACCTAGCAGTGAAAGAGAAAATCGACGGGTTACTTCTACTAAACGTGTACTTCATGCCCCTCATCGTGCTTGTTTCATTAATCGTCGGCATCCCCTGCATCATATTTGAATCCTCAAAGCTTGTCAGCGCACTTTGGTTTTCAATACCAGTTTTCCTCTACAGCTTCGTCGGCAACTTTGCACCGTTTTTTGAAGTAGGCATCGGCGCGTACTTGGACGGCAGAACAAGAATCCAATGGCTTATTCCACTGTTGATATTCACGTTTTTTTACAACATACCCATATGCACGAAGGCTTTTCTAGACTTGGCGGCGGCGAAAATCCTTGGAAAAAACCGTAACGTATGGGTTAAAACTTCCCATTTAGGCAATGGAAATAGTTATATTCTGAATTGAGGCATATTGCTTCGCAGATCGTGATGATTCCGAATCTGAGCTCAATAATTGCCATTTTAGCGCTGGGGTTACCCGTCCTCATCTTGTTCATGCTTTTACCCGCTATTCTCGAACTCAAAAAACCAAAAGACAAAGGCCCCCGCATGATAATGGACAACATTTCTGAAGTGCAGATCCATATAATGCGCATGACACCTATAGTCAACATCGAAAGCGAGCAAAAAGTTGACAGCTCAGTAATCCAGCCGCTCGCGAAAATTATTGCAGTTTTACCAAACTTAGAGGCTTAGTGTCATTTTTTAACAGAAGTCGCGCGTTCTTCCACTGGTCTTTAGCCAGCATCAAGTTGCCATAAGGGCTACCGTGAAGAGAATAAAAAATGTAACACAGATAAGTGCACTGGGTACATTTACGGTAAACGCCACGTAAAGAGTTGAATTCTTCGCTGTCCCACGTTTTGGGCAAGTCAAAAATTGACCCGGCAAAATTGTGGTTGTGGCACCCGGCGATTCTGCCTAGGTGGTCTACGACAAAGAAGTTTTGGAGCGCACGGCAATTCCAAGTTCGCTTGTCCTCTGCGTAGAGGCTTCTAAGCGCCTTCAAAAGTCCAGTTGTCATAAGGATATTTTTATTTTTCTTCTTCATCTCAAAAAGCGAATCGCAAAGCTTAACCATCGCTTGCTTATCCCGTATCACAAACTCGTCATTTGCCTTGCCGATTCTGAAAAGCTGTTTTGAGTCTACGGAAAAGTCATACGAGTAAAGGCAATACCAAACTGGAATTCCCCTCTGAGAAAAATAATTCGTGATGTCTACAATCTCGTGGAGGTTTAACTGCGAGATAGTCGGAGTAACGCTTACCCTTATCCCCTCGTTATACAGCGTTTCCACGGTGTTTATGGCTTTTCTCCATGAGCCTTTAACGCCTTTAATGTAATCGTTCTTCGCCGCGTCTAAACTGTCTATTGAAATCGCTACAAAATCCACGTTGCGCAAAGCCTCGCGCTTTTTAGCTGCCATGCTGCCGTTGTCGTAGACTGTAGTTACGAAAAAGCGCGAAGCATACTCGATGATCTCTTCTGCGTCGTCTCGCAAAAGCGGGTCGCCTCCAGAAAAAACAATTTCCACGACGCCGAGGTTTCTTAGTATGTCTAAGCCGCGTTTGATTTCTTCTGCTGTTAACTCGTTCTGGTCTTGTTCTCGCCAGACATTGCAGCCTCTGCAGCGGTAGTTGCATTTTCGCGTAATCAGCCACTGCACATGATGAGGCTTGCCTGGAACTAGCGAACGCGCCGCGATAGAAGCAGCTTTTTTGAGGCTTGTCGTCACTTGATATGTCACTAGCCGATTTGTTGATGTTACAGTATTTGGATTAGCTCTATAAAAACCATTACAGCGGCGCATTCATTTTTTGTTGAAGAACATTTTTTCAACTTCAGCCAAGGTTTGGAATCCGACGAGTTGAAAGGCTACGAAGCCTATGATTAGCCTGAACCAGACGGTCATTAGGCGTATTAGGACTACGGCGGCGGCACTTATGTATAGGGGTACACCGAAGGCTCCGAAGACAATGGTTAAGGCAATTTCGGTTACGCCTATTTCTGCTGGTACGCCTACGGGAACGGCTTTTATGCCTATTACCAGAGAGTACCCGACGATTATTACGAGCCAGTCCATGGTGTAGCCGACAGCGGAGAAAGCCAAGTAGTAGCCGAGGACTGCGACAAACCATGTGGCAATTGAGAAGGTTAAGGGGAGAACGAAACTGCGGGGGTTTGCACGGAACACGCGTAGAGACTCGTAGAAAACGCTTACGACACCGTGGGCTTTCTCTTTTAATTCTTGAGTTTTCAATCGTCCACGGCTGACCCAGCCTGCGAAGCCGACGAGTTTGTCGGATAGTTTATGCGCCCACTGTTCCCTCATGAAAATGATTAAGGCTACAATAAGCAGGGCGGCTGTTACGGAGATGATTAAGTAGGTGAGGGTTTGCACTATAGGCGGCAGAGGAATCTGGAGCACAATCATTAAAAAAGCGCCGATTGCCAGTGTTCCAGCGACGAGGCACATGCCCAATATTCTATGGGTTACTACTGATGCGGCGGCTTTTCCGCTGTCTACGCTGTGCCGTATGACGCAGGCTATTCTGGAGATTTCGCCGCTTATGGATTCGGCGGGTATGACTAGGTCTATGAAGTTGCTGAACCATGTATAGAGGTAGATGTTTTTGAAGGGCACGTTTGCGGAGAGGGGTTTTAGGAGATACTGCCAGGTTAACGCGAAGAACAGTATTTCCAGCATGCATGCGGTGGTTGCAGCCAAAAAAAGCAACAAGTCAGTGTGTGCGAGTATGTTTATCATCTCGTTTACGTCAACGAAGAACACGAGGTACGCAATGAAGGCTACTAATCCTATTATGATGAAGGGTATGGTTCTGGTGAGAATAGCTTTCCTTTGGACAATTGAGTCGTTCACGGGTATTCCTGCTTGGTAATGAGCCTGAACTGATTTTTAGGACAGTAAGGCATGCGCGGATATTTAATATTATTTGTAAAACCCGAATTAGTAGAAACCTTATTATTATGAGGCGGACAAAAACTTGGCATAACGCGTCTCAGGTGAAGGTAGACGATTGTTGAATTACGAGAAGGAGTATTTTGAAAACCGCAAATACTCATCTAGAGAATGCGTGGTTAAACGACATTTTTTGGAGGTTCTCAGCTGGGCGTCTAAATGTTCGGGCGTGGACTTCCTCAACGGGAAAGGAAAAAAGGCGCTTGCGGTAGGCTGTGGTTACGGGTATGAAGTGGAACTTTTAGCTTCGTTCGGTTATGACGCGTACGGCATCGACATATCAAAATTCGGCATCAAAAGAGCCAAAAGACATTGCGGCGCGCCAGACTTTCTTGTTTGCGACATACAACAGGGAGTGCCGTTCAGGGAGGGCACGTTCGATTTATTAACTTGCTTCGGCGTTTTAGAGCATGTTGATTATCCCATGCGGTCTCTACAGAGGATGTCTGCTGTGTGCAAGGACGCGCTTATCTGTACGTCTCCTAACCGTTTGGTGGAGAAACCCGTGAAGCAGGTTATACGTGATGTGGATGAAACGCACATTAATGTTAAGTCTCAAAGGGAATGGGAGCAAGCGATAAATGAAAAATTGGATAAACATTTTTTGAAGATTGAACCGTTTTTCGATGCAAGCCTGCGCGTTGCAGGTAAACTTTTGTTTTTCAAGTCATTCAAAATACCTTACTTCGGCTTGGACTTCAGGATTCTAATTAGAAAATAGGTGCGCTGCTGTGATGGCAAACGTGGATGTGGTCATTCTCACGAAGAACAGCGAGCGTTGGCTTAGCGAATGCCTTGAATCTGTTTATGAAAACGTGCCTGTCAACCGCTTGATAGTTATCGATGGTTATTCAACTGACAGCACATCGGAAGTGCTTGGTGAGTTCAACAAGGTTTACGGTAACGTTGAAATCATAGCTCAGAACGGTTCTCGGGGAGAAGCGAGAGCTAGAGGCATAAGGGAAGTGACGACTGAGTGGTTCATGTTTGTTGACAGCGACGTAGTCCTATGCAAAAACTGGTTTGAAAAGGCTAAGCGGTACGCTGCAAGCGATGTCGGTGCTGTGTGGGGCGTGGACATACCTGGGGATACGTGGGATAAGCTTTCGGTGTTTGTGTTCAAGTGGCTGGAGACAAGAGTGTTCAAAATCAGAGGTGGCTGCCACGATATACTCATACGGCGTGACTGTGTGAAGGACATCAAAATTCCAAGCGAGCTCCACACTTTAGAAGACGCTTATATAAAGGACTGGATTACGGCGCGAAATTACAAGGTTGTTATAAGTCATGACTCATGGTGTAGGCATTACAAAACAGTGGATAGTTTATTGTCGAGGGAAAGCATAGGTCCAGCGTTTGTTGAACTTCAGAATATGAAGCTGGTGAGAGAGCGGCTGCTTTTTGCGTGGTTTTTTGGTTTCGGCTGGTTTCTGCAGGAAATAGGATTTAACGGAAAAAGAACTGGCAAAATGAAAACGCAACCGCGCATTCCTCGTTTGAGAGAATGACTAGAGGAGACGATGGCGGCAGGTTGGAGACTTCAAAAATTGACATCGTGGTTCTCACAAAAAACAGCGACAGACTCTTACGAGAATGCCTTGAATCTGTTTACGCCAATGTTCCAGTGAACAAGCTGATTGTTGTTGATGGTTATTCAACGGACAAAACCTTAGCGATACTAAACGAATTCAGGAAGAAACACGGGAACGTCACAGTAATCCAAGATAGAGGCACACGCGCTGCTGCAAGATACAAGGGAATACGCAGAGTAACTACGCCGTGGTTCATGTTTGTTGACAGCGACGTAGTCCTATGCAAAAACTGGTTCAAGAAAGCAAGCCCTTATTTGCAGCATGATGTTGGCGCAGTTTGGGGGACAGAAGTTTGGTCAACCATCCGCAGTCCAAGCATGCTGAAACTGTTTTTGTGGATAACCCGAAAAATATTTGACGCGCGCGGAGGGACGCATGACACGCTGGTTCGTCTGGATTCGGTGAAAAACATGCAAATTCCAAGCAAGCTCCACGTTTTTGAAGACGCTTACATCAAAGAGTGGATTACCGAAAAAGGCTACAAGGTAATCGCGTGTTACGACCCGTACTGCATTCACTATAGACCGCAGAGTGTTTGGACGTTCAAGGGCAGCATGAACTTGGTGGCTGAGGCGTTCAGGTTTGGCAGTTTTAAACTTGTCGCTAAGCTGATTTTGCCTTATGGCGTTTACACAGCATATTCCCTATACCAGTTATTGTCGAATAATACGAAGTGAGTCAAGCCCTAACTTCTCCAAACGCCACACTTACTTCGCGAGGGCAGTCCATAAATGGTCAGACAAGGGTCTCGGCAAAGCTTGTGCCGCGCCGTCTTTTCGCATGAGCAACCGCTGGCTTGTGCCCTCTAGAAACTCGCCGATTATTGCAGCCCCTATCTGCTGCCGCGCCAAATTCTCAATTATCTTTTCCGCGCTTTTCGCTTCTGCGGAAACCAGCAATGCGCCTGAACTTATCAACTGCAGAGGGTCGATTTTGAAGTGGTTGCAGATTTTTGCGGTTTCAGGCTGGACTGGAATGGCTTGTTCGAAGATTTTTACGCTTAAGCCTGAAGCGTCCGCCATTTCGTGGATTCCGCCTGCTATGCCGCCTTCAGTTGGGT
>CAZYUQ010000104.1:0-5804 GCA_964650565.1 uncultured Candidatus Bathyarchaeia archaeon
GTGGAGGAGCAGTCGTTTCTAGCGGCGAACATGCTTTTCATCATTGGAGGAGCCGCAGTTGGAGTAGTAGTTTACCTGAAAAAGTTTAGGCAGTAGCCGTTTGGGCATGAGAATGATTAATAAGAAAGAGCGCTAGGTTTTGTAGGTTGTATGCTGCGGTAACCAAGCCAGGTCAAAGGTGAAGGACTCAAGATCGACGCTTTGACTGGGCGCCCGCATGGGAAATCCTTTCCCGTAGGGGTTCGCAGGTTCGAATCCTGCCCGCAGCACCATAATGACCATTTTCAGAGAAGCTGAACTTTAGTCTCGCGATGAAGCACACTATTCACAGTCTCTATATAATGGGGGATAGACGGTCCCGAGCACGACAACAAAAAACCATCATATTTGGAGCCTAATAGAAATAGTATGCAGAAACCTATAGGGGGTCTATCCCTGCAACGCCCACAGCCTATTTATAGTTTAAATAAGGGGGCTATAGCTTTTTCCACGCGATAGTACAGCAAACGCTTGAATCTGCGGCTCACCAAAAACCACCCCGCAATCCTGCCACACAAACTGAAAACGCCTCAGCAAACCCCTCATTTTTCCCCGAAACCCGTACAAAACTTTATATGCCCTAAACCCAAAATTCCCCGCAGAAACTCACAGAAGGATAAAAGAAATGTCAGAAAGTTTACCCTTTAAAGACAAATTCTACCCCAACCAAACAACCGACCAATCAGGAACAAAACTCAAACAAGAATGGGAAAAAGCCCTCAACAACCCCACCGAATTCTGGGCAGAAAAAGCCGAAGCCATCGACTGGTACAAAAAATGGGACAAAGTCCTAGACGACACAAACCCACCATTCTACAAATGGTTCCAAGGCGGAATCCTCAACATCTCCTACAACGCACTCGACAGACACACAAAAACCCACCGCAAAAACAAACTCGCATACATCTGGGAGGGAGAACTCGGCGAAATCAAAACCTACACCTACTACCAACTCTACAAAGAAGTCAACAAACTCGCAAAAATCTTCAAAACCTGCGGACTCAAAAAAGGCGACAGAGTAGCAGTATACCTCCCAGTCATCCCCGAACTCCCAATAACCCTACTCGCAACCGCACGCCTCGGCGGAATCCACGCAGCAATATTCTCAGGCTTCAGCGCCGAAGCCCTCGCAGACCGCATCAACGACAGCGGCGCAAAAATCCTCGTCACCGCAGACGGCTCATACCGCAGAGGAAAAATCATCGCCATAAAAAACAACGCAGACCGCGCACTCGAAAACACACCAACCATACAAAAAGTCATAGTCGTCAAACGCACAGGCCAAGAAATCCAAATGAAAGAAGGACGCGACATCTGGTACCACGACGCACTCAAACAAGCAGGCGAAAACGCCTACGTAGAACCAGAACAAATGCAAGCAACCGACCCACTCTTCATACTCTACACATCAGGCACAACAGGCAAACCAAAAGGAGTCCAACACGGCACAGGCGGCTACCTAGTCTGGGCATACTGGACACTCAAATGGGGCTTCAACCCAAACGACACAGACATCTGGTGGTGCACAGCAGACATCGGCTGGATCACAGGACACACATACAACGTCTACGCACCACTATCACTCGGCATCACCTCACTCCTCTTCGAAGGTACACCCGACTACCCAGCCCAAGACCGCTGGTGGGACATAATCGAACGCCACGGCGTAACCATACTCTACAGCACCCCAACCGCCGTACGCATGTTCATGAAATTCGGAGAAGAATGGATAAACAAACACGACATCAGCACTCTCAGACTCCTAGGCACAGTCGGCGAACCCATAAACCCCGAAGCTTGGAAATGGTTCTACAAAGTAATCGGCAAAGAACGCCTACCCATAATCGACACTTGGTGGCAAACAGAAACAGGCGGATACATGATCGCACCGCTGTCAGGAATAGAACTTATCCCACTTAAACCAGGCTCCGCAACAAAACCCCTCCCAAGCGTAAACGCAGAAGTCTACGACGAAAAAGGACAACCTACACAACCAGGAAACAAAGGCTTCCTCGTAATCAAAACCCCATGGCCAGGAATGCTGCAAACCCTTTGGAAAGACCCAGAAAGGTTCAAGCAAACGTACTTCGGCAGATGGCCAAACATCTACTACACAGGCGACTACGCAGTAAAAGACCCAGAAGGCTACTTCTGGCTCCTCGGCAGAGCCGACGAAGTCCTCAAAGTCGCAGGACACCGCATCGGCACGGTGGAACTTGAAAGCGCCTTGGTTTCGCACCCAGCAATCTCTGAAGCAGCAGTAATGGGCAAAGAAGATGCGGTAAAAGGCGAAGTTCCCGTGGCATTCGTGGTGCTCAGAAGCGGCTTCACGCCTTCAGAGGAACTCCGCGCAGAACTCGTGAAACAGATCAGAACAACCATCGGCCCAATAGCCACACCAGACGCCATCGTAATGGTTAACAGACTACCCAAAACACGTAGCGGAAAAATCATGCGCAGGCTCCTCAAAGCAGTCATGGTTGGCGCACCACTCGGCGACACATCCACGCTGGAAGACGAAGCCTCAGTCGAAGACATCAAAGCCACATATGAAGAACTGCGAAAACACTTCGCAAAATAACCCCCTCTTCTTTCCTTTTTTCTTTTTAGTTAAGCATAGTTTTTTGATGGACTGTTACTTCTATAGTCTCTGTGTTGCTACCCCCTCCGTTTTAAAGACTGTTTTTGGCAAGAAAGCTTTGTGAGAATGCTTTTATCGCTGTAAGCGCTCCATTTATGGCAGTAAGCGTTCGAGAGAATATTAGAAGAAGCAGGTGTTGTTGTGAAGTTTGAGACTCATGTAAAGGAAATTGTACCACGTACATATAACGTGCGAAGCTTCAGGTTCCCAAAGCCCCCAGCGTTAAGCTACAAGGCTGGACAGTTTCTAATCGCCACCATAAAAGCTGATGGTAAAGAGTTGAGCAAGCCCTTCAGCATCTCAAGCAGCCCAACCGAAACAGAATACATTGAGTTCACGAAGAAACTGTCAGACAGCGAGTTCTCAACCGCCCTGAAAGCGCTTAAGGAAGGCGACTGGGCGAAAATAGATGCGCCGTATGGAAGTTTCACTTTTGAGGGCGAACACGAAAAAATCTGCCTGCTTGGAGGCGGAATCGGGATAACCCCGTTCAGAAGCATATGCCGATACTGCACAGACAAGCGCATAGACGCAAAGATTACTTTGCTGTACGGCAACCGCAGCGAAAACGACATCGTTTTCAGAGAAGAGTTTGAAGCAATGGAGAAACAAAACCCGAACTTGAAGGTGGTGTTTACCGTTAACGAAGCCAGCAGCGGGTGGAAAGGCGCCATTGGATTCATCAGCACGGAACTAGTGAAAAAGGAGATACCTGACTATAAGGAAACAGTGTTTTACACTTGTGGTCCGCCAGCAATGGTTGAAGCAATGGAGAAGCTTGTCGAAGCTTTAGGCTTGCCGAAGACACAGTTGAAACGCGAGTACTTCGCAGGCTACCTGTAAACAGCAGTGCAGTCTTGTTATGGGTAGAAGCGTCTTGTGGTTCTGGGGAACGGAATAGAGTCAATGATGTTCTCCAAGTCAAGCATCCACGTTAACAACCGCTCCAAACCCATGCCGAAACCCGCATGCGGCACCGTGCCATACCGCCGAAGGTCAAGGTACCAGTCGTAGTCCTCTGGCTTCAACCCCTGCTCTTTTATGCGTTGGATAAGTATGTCTTTGTCGTCTTCTCTTGCGCCACCCGTGGAGATTTCACCGATTTTAGGCACAAGCATATCCACGGACATAGCGACTTCAGGGCGGTCACGGTAAGTTTTGCAGTAAAACGCCTTAATCGCCGTTGGATAGTCATAAACGAAGAAGGGCTTACCAAACTCGTCAGCCAAAGTCTTCTCATCCTCGTAGCCGAGGTCATCACCCCACTGTAGTTTAGCGCCTTTCGCCTTAAGGCGCTCAACAGCCTCAGCGTACGTTATCCGTGGAAAAGGCACCTGCACTGAAGCTAATTTGGAAACGTCTGCGCCTAGCTCTTCAAGTTCTTTTTTGCAGTTGGTAACTGTTTTCTGGCAGATGTGCGCCAGCAAGCCTTCTTCGAACTGCATTAAATCTTGCATGTCAGCGAAAGGCCATTCGCCTTCCATGTGCCAGTACTCCGTCAAGTGCCTAATCGTTCGGCTTTTTTCAGCGCGAAAAGACGGCGCAATGCAATAGACTTTCTCTAAAGAGTGGATTAGGATTTCAAGGTAAAGCTGCGAGCTCTGCGTCAAATACAGGTTCTGGTCAAAATATTTCAAGCCGAAAAGGGTTGAGCCGCCTTCAACTGCGGCGGAAATGAACATGGGGGGAGAAACCTCGGTGAAGCCTTGGCTTTTGAAGAATTCGCGGGAATATTCCAGTACTTCAGCACGGATTTTCATCACCAAGTTCATTCGGCGACTACGGAGCCAAAGATGGCGTACATCACGCAGGAACTCTTCGCTTTTATCTTTGGTTATGGGGAAAAGCTCTGCTAAACCTATAATGGAAACTGTGTCAACGGCTATTTCGTAGCCTCCAGGTGCGCGTTTGTCAGGTTTAGCTGTGCCTTCAAGCGTTAAAGAGGATTCAATCGTTAAGCGTTCTGCTTCGTCCCATGCTTGGCTGGTTTTTTTGACGGTGCACTGGATAAAGCCCGTTGAATCTCGCACCAAGAGGAAGATTAGTTGTTTGCTTTCTCGTTTGCGGTAAACCCAGCCTTTCACGGCAACCTTCTGGTTTTCGTAGCATCCTTCCAAGATTTCACGAATTTGCACCAAGACCAAGCGCCTCATACACGTTTCCTCTAAATATTGCTTTCAAAGCTAAATGCCTATCGATTGTAGACTATACTTCTTTTATTTTGGGTTCTGAGACTTTGAATGTTACGATTAGCGCTAAGGGCACGGCAACTGCAGCCAACAACAGGAAGGGCAGCTGTGGCGACACAAAAGCGTAGAGGAAACCTATTAGAAGCTGAAGAAACGCTTGCGCAATATACATGAAGAAGGAGGTGCAGCCTGCGACCGTGCCGCGTAAACTTCTTGGAATTAGGTCGCCCAGCAAAACTTGGTAGCTACTCATCTGCAGCATGTTGCCGAAGCCAAAAAAGAAAAATGCTAACAACGCCAAGTAAAAGTCAGCAGTTACAAAAAGAAGCATAGCTGGAACATACATCAAATAGCTGAGAATCACGAAGCGTTTCCTGCCCACTGCATCCATCTTCAGCCCAGCCAAAATCATTGGAAGTGCAATGCTCAAGTACATGAACGCCTGAATGATAGCCCACTGTGCCTCAGTAAGCTGCAGAACCGAAGTGGCGTACACGACAAAATAAGCTTGGCAAGCTATCACCATGCCGCTTATACCCATGCTGGATACGAAAAGAAAAAACGCTGAACGGGGAACCTTGCTCCAAACGCTTAAGCTTTCCCTTACCGCTTTCGGGTATTCCCTGAATGCGTCAAGAATTTTTGGGCGCTTATCATTGCCAGTTAACGTCAGCGTTTCTTTCAGTTTAAGCCTCAATGTTGCCGCTGCCAAGTAAGCCACAAAAAATATGGCGTAAGCAATCCGCATCCCCATGTCAAAATTAAACAGAAAAATCAAGTACTGCGCAATAAGCGGCGCAGGCAAAATAACCAGACTCGTGACCACCGACTGGAAATTGTAGCCTTTACCCCTATCTTTAGGCGGCAACGAATCGATTATCATAGCCATAATCGCTGGCTGATAAATCACGCACAAGTTCTGCAGAACTATGCCT
>CAZYUQ010000105.1:0-5759 GCA_964650565.1 uncultured Candidatus Bathyarchaeia archaeon
TGCTTAAGCGGGGTATGATTATGTCTGTTCTAAAACTGATGCTTGAGAAATCGTATGTAGAAATTGTGGATTTACCTGGTTAATGTGTGAATCACCATATCTGCTGGGTCGTCTGGTTTCTAGATGTCTTAGTGCCGGGTTCATTCAGGGGATAGTGCGGTGGGCTATGGGCGAAAGCTGTTGCTGTCCAAATTCGAATTTGCTTCTCTGGGATATTCATTTTTCTACAAATTTGCTCGAAGCCTTTCGTGTCCTTTTCCTCTATTGCTTCCAAAACAGTTGGAAAAATTTTTTTGTCCAAGAAACGATTGACCAACAGCGCGTATTCGATAGCCTCGGTACGCAACGCAGCGGGTGACCCTTCACTTGATTTTGCCATACTCAATTGCCTCCTCCAATTTGTACAAAAGCATATAAGGCGTTTACAATTTAAAACTTACGGGAGGAGGCTGCTATCTTGGATTTTAGCTTCTTAACTGAAGATTTCAAAATTCCTGCAAAAAGGCTTGCGGCAATTGCAATTTTATTCGCTAGCACCTTCACCAGCCTTGTTTTGTTCCACTCTTATTTCCTTTATGAAAAATTCTCAACTCTTGGAGTTGACAGTTCTTGGTATAGCCTTCAGTTGGGTTTCTTCTATGGTTTCCTTGCTTTGTCAGCCGTGGTTGGAAGTATGATTAGCGAAAAAGTTGACCGCAGAAAATTGTTTTTGTTGTGGATAACTTTTGGTGTTTTGACTACGTCTTCCTTCGCAATTTTTCAAGGATTAGTGCTCACCCTAGTTAACAGCGCGCTCGTAGGTGCATCATTTGGACTGATTTTTCCGTCTTGCTACGCTTTACTTACGGACTACACGGTCTCGGAAGACAGAGCCCGAGTCTTTGGAGTAGTATTTTTTGCATCTTTTATCACGATAATACTTGCGTTCATATCTTTCTCGCTGTTGCCAATGGGACTAACCGAGAAAATAATGATATGTTTACTCCTTAGAATACTCAGTTTCTCTGTATTACTTCTCGACCCGTGCAAGAGAGCTGTGGGGAAAACAGAATCTTGGCGGGCTATTTTAACGCGGAGAGATTTTGTTTTCTATCTTCTTCCATGGCTTATATTCAATATTTCGGATGGTCTTACGAAATTTTTGAAAATTGAAACTAGTCCCATCGGGTTAGTGCTGCAATACGTCTGTAGTCTTGTATTCGCGTTCTTGGCGGGTGTGATGGCGGACTGGTTTGGGCGAAAACAACCAATGATAATTGGGCTAGTAATGTTGGGTATCAGTTACATACTCTTGGGTTTAACTCCCTCTGAATTGAGTTGGTCATTGGTCATGATAACTTCAGGCGTTGCGTGGGGATTAATAGTTATCTCCTACTCGGCGGTTCTCGGCGATTTGGCGACATCAGGATCCAAAGAAAGGTACTTTGCAGTGGGTGGTATCATGAATTCCTTTGTTGTGCAGATGATTTTCTGGATTCTTGCGAGGTCGCTTGATATCAGCGTACCTGTTAGTGTCCTTTCAGCAGTTGTGAGCATAATACTCTTCATCTCGATTATTCCCGTGTTGCGCGCGAAGGAAACATTGTCTGGAAGCAGAATACGCGCAAAAAAGATGAAACATTACATAGACAAAGTCGGCAAGCTCGTTCAGGAGTCCAAGAAATCAAAATAGATTCTGACACCTTAAGCTGAGCGTGTACTTATCAACTTTTTCTTGCACTGAAAAACGAAGCATAGCAGTTGATGTTTAGGAAGAATAATATCCTAGTTCCAACCAACCTGTCTATCAGATAAAATGCGGTTAAACGTGAGGAAAATGGTCGCTGGAAAAACCATAGCTTTTCACTCGTACAAAGGCGGCACTGGAAAGACAACAATGATTACGAACATCGCTGCATTCTACGCGATGAATGGGCAACGAGTTTGTCTCCTTGACTTGGATTTGTATGCACCAAGTCTAAGCACATATTTTCGCAAAAGACCAAGTTCCTACGTAAATGACCTTCTAAGCGGAGGAGCAGAAATTTCTGACATCCTAGTGGATGTAAGTTCCGAATTAGGGCTTAAAGGAACGCTACTGTTGGGCTTCTCCAGCCCCGATAAAGAGGACGTAAACGACATCGAGGTCAAGCATGACACAAAATGGCAACTTGCGGCGCTAAGAAGGTTTCTAGCAGCTAAGACCCAACTGTTTGAGAAATATGGTGTTGACTATCTCTTTTTGGATACCAGCCCTGGAATTAGATATTGGTCTGTGAATACACTTGCGACCGCTGATGTCCTTTTTTTGTTGCTGAAAGATAGCGACGTAGATATAACAGGCACTAGAAAAATGATAAACGACATTTATGATTCGCTGGCGAGGTTTGGCTCGAAATATTTTATAATTCTGAATAAAGTTCCAAGTGAAGCCTTGCTTCTTGAGTATAGCGGTGTTGCCGATGAGAAAGCATGGATTAGCCAACTGGAGAGAGTTATTGGAGCGCAAGTGGTTGGTGCCGTTCCCTGTTTTTGTGACATTCAATTCTGTCGCCATGAGTTTCTGTTTGCTGTTAAGAAGCCTGAGCATCCTTTTTCCAGAAAAATTGCTGCTCTTGCTGAGGCCATAAAATCGGTGAATCAGTAATATGGGGATTATAGCTCGTACTTGCCCAACAATAAAGTTAAATTTTGATTTTCCATAATTAGAACTGGGCAAAAGCTTGAAGTCCTTTGACGTATTTATCTGTTACAAAAAAAGTTCTGGAAGAGACTTTGCGGAGCACTTGAAAGCAGGTCTGGAAGAGCTGGGGATACACTCGTTTCTTGATAGCAAAGACATACCTCAGAAGGTAGATATAACAGAGAAATGGTCTAACATAAGGGATAGGGCACTTGAAGAAAGCAAGACTTTCATACTTATTATCACCCCGGGGTTCGACTTGTCACCAGAAGTCAGAAAAGAGCTTCAGTTGGCAAGAGGCTTGAACAAGGAATTCATCTATTTTAGACACCGAAATTTAGCTAGAAACATTGTAGTCGAGTTGGATACTGAAAAGGTTGATTTGGGAAGCCAGCAGCAAGTGTCTTTTGAAACAAAAGAGGAATTGTTGCGTTTAACTCATGGTATTCTGCGCAAAGGTCGCGCCGCGGTTTTTCCTACGAACCAGCAATCAATAGCACCGATAACAGAGAAACCAAAGGATAAAATCTCCAAACTCAACACTCAGGTCATTACGAGTAATGATGAATTTCGGTGCTTGATGTGTTCAAAACCAATTGACGGTGAACCCCATATCGAAGTGCTCAATGGCAAAAGATGTGTTTTTGACTCGAAGGAATGTGCCAAGACATACAAGAAACTCAAAAACTTGTACGGTGAATATTTCGAGTAAGCTTCTTTTACATACGATAATCGGAAACAGACCGATTGCAGCAAGCAGTTTCGCCGAACGCTCAACACATTTAAAAGGAGGCTGTAGCGCCAGAAGAGAAACAAAGATACATACTGCTGTTTTGGGTGTGTAAAAAATATTGCCAAGTTGAGTCTAAGCCCGAACGCTCAGTTCAGTCCAGCCAGCTGTTAACCCACCGTTTTATGCCCGCCCCATTTGATGTTATCTTGTGGGACTGACTTCGACAGTAAGTCAATGCTCAACCTTTCCTTGCTGAATCGCTCCAGCATGCTCCCCAACTTAGCAACTATATAATAACCCCTCGTTTCCATATAAACTCGATTGTACAACAACCCACTAAAAGACTGCGTATGGCTCAGGTTTTTTTGACAAAATTAGCGAAAGAAAGCACGATACCACTGGCTAAAACGCGGCTAAGGATGGACAGTATTTAAGCTCAGAAGCCGCCAAAACCCAGCGTCAGCCATGGTACAACTGGCTTTTTGAGTTTATATATCGTGAAGGTTAAACATACTGTTCGAAACACACGTGAACTATTGTAATAACCAGTAACAGCAAGGAATAAAGCGATGAACAGCAAAGAAAGATTCGACCAAGACTTATCCACATTGGTAACGAGGCTCACAGCCGACGTGGACAAAGAAGCAGAAACCAAACTCGCCGCACTCAAGGACTGGCTGGTAAACCTGCAAAAAGAAAACGTGGTGAAAATTAACCATTCTGTGATGGAGCTTGTCTGCGCTAAGTACCTTGTCCTGAAAGGCTACGACGTGCAATTGGAATATGCGTTGAACGACATTTTAACGTGCGACTTGTACTCAACAAAGGGCTACGGCAACCTAATCGTGGAAATAGAAACAGGCTTTATCCCGCCTGACCACGCGTTAGACCCGTTAACGTACACTTCAGCGCGGTTAGCCAGCAAAATAATCCGTTACAGCAGCTTCGCAGGAAAATTCGCCCTCGGCGTTCCACCGCATTATATTCTGCCGTTTCCGCGGGCACTAGCCAAACCGCCGCGAAAAAGAACCCCCCAAGACATCGAGTTTATCCACTCGCTCTGTGACAAGTATTACCGTAACCCGCCAGTGACACGTGAAGACATCTGCAACGCGCGAATACATGAAATCTACATAATCGACGTGGATCAAACACGAATCCAAGAGATAGACCCTGAAACCTACCTGAAACGCATACTGCGCAAAAGCTTCATCACGGCTGACGAAAACACTTAACCGTTGGAGGATTAAACGGCGCATGGCCTATTATGTTTATGTCATTTTATGCACGGATGGCAGCTTCTACACAGGCTACACAAAAAACATCGACACACGCATAAAACTGCACGAAAGCGGCAAAGGCGCCAGATACACGCGCATGCATAAGCCACAGGAAATCGCTTACTTGGAGCTTTTCGACACGCGGGCACAAGCCATGAAACGCGAAAAAGCGATAAAGAAGCTAACACACCAGCAGAAGCTCAATTTAATCAACTCGCGCAGCACCAAAAAATAAGCGCGTTCTGCAACAGCGAAAAACTGATTAGCCATAGCTGAGAATAGGCATTGTAGGCGAAAAAGGACATGGCAAAGAAAACAACATGGAACCAAAAACTACACGACAACAAAGGCTTCCCAAAAGTAGAAAAAATACCTGAAAACATGAGCAAACGCTGGGGCACAGGCACAATAGTTATCCCCGCACCAACCGAAGTTGACGAACTAATGCACAAGGTACCCAAGGGCAAACTCACAACAATCAACGAAATCCGCGCCGCACTCGCCACGAAACATCACGCTACAATTGCTTGTCCCATGACCACGGGCATATTCGCGTGGGTAGCTGCAAACGCCGCAGAAGAACGCAGGCAGCAAGGCGCAAAAGACGTTACGCCTTACTGGCGCACCCTGAAAACAGGCGGAGTCCTAAACGAGAAATATCCAGGTGGCGCCGAAGCGCAGAAGGCTTTTTTGGAGCAAGAAGGTCATGCGGTAGCACAGAAAGGCAAAAAATACGCGGTTGCCAACTACGAGAAAGCATTGGTTCAGTTCGCTCGCGCTAGGGTTTAGCCTGTTTGTCCACAAATGTACTTCTCGCTTTTTAACTCCAGTGGGCAGCCTCCACCGCAAACCTGCAGTTGCTCGCAGTTCTTGCATTTAGGCTCCGCGTAAGCTCTGCTTCGAAACTGCACTGCAAGCGGGTGGTTCCAGATTTTTGTCCACGGGTCAACTAGTATGTTGCCGAGGCTTTCGAAGTAGCTTTGGCACGGGTAAACGTCTCCGTTTGGCGCAACGCACATGTTTATCATCGCTGCCGTGCAGGATTTGACGCCTAAGCCTAGCTGCACTGGGTCTAGGCGGCAGT
>CAZYUQ010000106.1:0-5737 GCA_964650565.1 uncultured Candidatus Bathyarchaeia archaeon
GTGCGGGACACGTTTCACACGGGCGCCGAGTACGGTTTCATCGACGTGTTCAGGCTGATTCACGCTTTGGACGTGTTGGACGAGAATTTAGCTGTTGAGCTCGGCGCTTTATCAGCGCTTGAATCCTTCATAATCGCCCGCATTGAATCGTTCAAGAGTATCTATTTTCACCGTGTGGGCAGGGCTGCGCAGATCATGCTGGCGACTGCCATGGAGAAGGCGAATGAGGAGCTTGGCTTGACGAAATTTGAAACGCCTGAAGAATATTTGGCTATGGATGATTATACGGTTTGGACGGCTTTGAAGAACTGTGAAAAGTCACGCGGCATAATTGGTAACTTGGAGCGGCGCAGGATGTTGAAGTGTGCTTACGAGCGGACTTTTTACGAGAAGGACACGATGATATCGAACATTTTTGGGCGTGAGGCGTACAGGCGGCAGGTGCAGACTGAAATCGCGCGTGAGGCGGGCGTGGAGGTGGATGCGGTGGTGATTGATGTGCCCACTGTGCCTTCTGTGCCGTATCATCATTCTGCGTTGATGGAGTCTATGGAGATTCCCGTGTTCAGCAAGACGCAGGCGGGCGCTAAAACGCTTTATCGGTTAAGTGAGATTTCGAAGATTTTTGAAACCTTAAAGGGTTTTATTAACATAATGCGGGTTTACACGGACGCTGCGAACCGCGAGAAAGTTGAGAACGCCACCGCAAAGATTCTTGGCAAGGTTCCTTCAACAGCCAAGATTTCCTATTGAACGACTCATGTGGAAAGCTGAAGTTTTTAAGTCATGTTTAAAGCGGGGGAGCCTATAGAATCCACAGTGCAGTCCACAGAAAGGAGGCGAGCCGCATGAAGAAAGGCAGAAAAAGCGCTAAAGGCGCGAAGGGCGCTGCTGAAGACAAGAAAATCATCAAAGTCACCATTCAAGAGAATCAGGAAGCTGACACGCTGTTTTCTCAAAAGGACATAAGAAAAGTTGTCATGGGGTTCGTTTCCGCGTGGATACGCGGCGACATCACCATCCGCTTCCCCACAGCTGCCGAGTTAAGTAAGAAAACGCCGCTGAGCATAGCTTTTCCTGTGGACCCGTCGGTGAACGCAGAGCTGAAAATCAAAGAGCACTACGTGGATTTGCTTTCTGTTTGCGCGGGTACAAAGCAGGCTACAGCTGCGGAACGGGAACAGGCTATCACCGAGGTTTTCAGGATGCTGTTGATGTTCCGTTCGGCGAATCGTATAGAAGGCAAAATCTTGTCCAGCGACTTGGAAAAACGTGTTGCTGAGCTGGAGAAGACGGTGCAATCCAACAGCAAGCATGTGGAGCAGATAACAGCATTTTTGTTCAAGCGCAAAAAGAAGTCTCGCAAGCGCAGTTCACCCGCTAAAAAAGGGTAAGGTTTATTCGAGTGGACAAGCATTTTGCAGTGTGCTCTTGAAAAAGAGAGGCTCCGGTAGTATAGTCCGGTCAAGTATTCCGGCCTTTCGAGCCGAAGACCCGGGTCCGAATCCCGGCCGGAGCACCACAACTCACGTTCTTTTTCTGGAAGACACGTTCGGTATCCGTGCTCGAGGCGCAGACTTTTATACGTACTCTCTGCTAATTTCTGTGGGGGCGTTTGAATGGTTGCAAAGTACGGCATGCTTGAAGCAATGGAGCATTGCGTGGAACATTTTGCTGGAAAAACAGTGGCCACGAAGGTGATGGCGGGCAGCGAGCAGATAACCGCGAAGACTGACAAAAAGGAAATTGCTGAATGGGTCAAGAATGCCATGGCGACGCTGGATGCGTCAGTTGACGAGCAAACCCGCGTGCAGATAATGCAGAACTGCGGTTACAACTGCGCCGAGAAGAACAGCAAAGTCATAGAACGGGCGGTGACAAGACGCAAGAAATACGCGAGCGTAAACGAGTTTCTAGCGGCTGAGCAGCAGAAGCCAATGAAAGGCACGCGGCTTGCCCGAGAAGGCAACATCCTATACCAATTCTACACGCCTCAAGCATTCACGAGGTCCATGCGATGTTACTGCGGCTTGCTCAGGGGTCTCCCAAACGACGAGTCTGTGTCAAAAACTTACTGCAACTGCGCAAAAGGCTTCGTAGAGAAGTACTGGGAAAACGTCCTCGAAAAACCCGTGAAAGTTGACCTGCTGCAATCTGTCGTAGCCGGCGACAAAGAATGCAAATTCGCAATCCACCTATAAATCACTAACGCAATTTTCCAGTAAAAATCCTGAACAGGAAACAGCCCTGCCTGAACCCAGCATAGAAAGTATATAAAAGGGGGCTATAGTTGCCCCAAGCACTAGCGCTGCAGCTTTACTTGGGCTTTTGCCGTTCAGGTCTCAAAGACCGCACCGTAGCACCTGCCCGCCACCTCTCAGAATTACCCATCGCCTTCAACTCATCAGCAAGCTTCTGCCTGTAATCTGGCTCTGCGCTGCGTTCCAGAACAATACGCGTTTCTTCTCCAGAAACCACCAGCTCATAAAGCGAATCAAACAACGGCTTAGCACAGTCGCGGAAACGCTCTCTCCACCTAAGCGCACCTATACGCGCAGTTTCGCTGCAGTTACAGAACATCCAGTCCATGCCATTCTCATCCACCAGCCTAATCAAACTCTGCGTAAGCTCCTCCACAGTTTCGTTAAACGCTTCGCTTGGACTGTGACCGCGCTCACGCAAACAGTTGTATTGAGCTTCCATCACCCCAGCTAAAGCACCCATTAAAACGCCACGTTCACCTGTCAAGTCACTGAAAACTTCCTTCTCAAACGTAGTCGGAAACAGGTAACCTGAACCAATCGCTATTCCCATAGCTTTCACCCTGTCCATTGCCTTACCCGTGTAGTCCTGGTGAACAGCAAAACTGCTGTTTATTCCGCTTCCCGCCACGAAATTCCGCCGCACAGAAGTTCCTGAACCTTTTGGCGCAACCAAAATCACGTCAATATTCTTTGGCGGAACAACACCCGTGATTTTCCCGTAAACAATCGAGAAACCATGCGAAAAGTACAACGCGTCACCCTCTTTTAGTGTGTTTTTGATTATTGGCCATGTTTCTCTTTGTCCCGAGTCAGTGAGCAGAAACTGTTTAATCGTGCCTCGCCGCGCAGCTTCTTCCATGGAAAACAAGGTTTCGCCTGGAACCCACCCGTCTTTGACGGCTAAATCGTAGTAAGGCTTGTGTACGCCGCTGTTTTCTTGTCCTATGATTACTTTGATGCCGTTGTCTCGCATGTTCAACGATTGAGCATGACCTTGAATGCCATACCCAAGCGTAGCGACAACTTCGTTTTTCAAAACTTTTTGAGCTTGCTCTAAAGTGAACTCTTCCCGTGTTATGACATTTTCTATTATGCCGCCGAAATCTAACTTGACCATTTATTATTCCTCGACCAGACTATCTCTACCTAACGGAAGTATTTAGGAATTACTTCACAAAAAACAGGCAGGTATTATTCATTCGCTAACAGAAGCCCAGAAACATGATGCCACATTAAGTCTTATATACACATTATCAACGTATTAGTAATTACATGTCGGCTTCTAAGAAAACAATCCTACTGCAAAGTCTAAACATCACCGCTTTCGCTTCAACACTCGTAATCAACGGCTTAGCAACCTCTATCGGGTTAAACGGCAGAACAACAGCCGAAGTCTCCGACCTATACCCCACACTAGTAACACCTGCAGGATACGTATTTTCAATTTGGAGCGTAATCTACACGCTGCTGCTCGTTTTCGTGGTGTTCCAAGCCTTGCCCAGCCAAAGAGAACAACCCTTCCTCCAAAAAATCAGCGCCCTCTTCATCTTAAGCAGCATCCTCAACGTTTCCTGGCTTCTCCTCTGGCATTACGACCAAATAGCCCTGTCTGTAGTGCTGATGTTCGCGCTGCTGGCAACCTTAATCGCAATTTACCTGCGACTCAACATCGGCAAAGCCACCGTTTCTCTGAAGGAAAAAGCCTGCGTACACCTGCCCTTCAGCGTCTACCTAGGCTGGATAACCGTAGCCACCATAGCCAACGTTGCCGCAGCTTTAGTTTCAATCCAATGGAATGGCTTCGGATTAGCCAGCGACCTTTGGAGCGTTCTCGTGATCGCAGTGGCATTGGTTATCGCTTTGGCAGTTATCGCCACAAGAAAAGATGTGGCTTACGGTCTCGTGCTGATCTGGGCACTTGCAGGCATAGCGGTTAAGCAGAGCGCATACCAGACCATCGCATTGGCGGCAGAAGCAAGCGCAATCATCATAGCAATTGCACTCGTCACGGTCACCATAGCGTATCGGCTGAAGAAATACGACACGCAACCGCTAGTATTCACTAAGCGAAAAGCGCGCATTCGCATTCGGCTAGCGTGCACCCTAAAACCGCTGCTTCCTTTCTTTCGGCGCAACAGGAAAACCGTTGCCACCGCCACTACCACCACAGCAACACCTACCACAACCGCGTACACAACAGTTGCATCCCACCCAACCGCCTGAACCTGCCACATGTTCGTCTTATCCACCTTTGTGTACATGGAAAAATCAGTGTATGAAGAGTTTCCCTCAACAAGCACGCCTGTAGCTCTATCCCAGTAATACGTAGTCTGCGCCGTAGTCCCAACCATGACTGTGCGCTCGGCACCCGCATAAGTTCCCTCTTCAACCCCGCTGATAGTTATGTTCCCTTGCCGCATATCAAAAAACACGTCACCACTGTTCAGTTCTGCAGGAACTATGAAATCATCTCCAAGCTGACCAGTCTCAAGATTCAACTGCACTGTCTCATTCAGCCACGTTCCATTAGACAACTTCGCCGCAATCACAAGGCTGACATCTTTTCCCTGAACACTGGTAATGTCCATTCTAGCCCACTCCACATCGTGCCCTTCAGGAGGCATGCCAGTGAAAGTTACTTGGTACTCTATCCAGTTGCCTGCTTTCACGCCCACGGAAACCTCAGCTGAAACGGCAACTGGCACTGAAACTGCCAGAGCAATCAACAAAGCAATCGTAAGCGTAAGTTTTTTACCCATAGAAACCCCGTAGCACGTTGCCTGTTGCAGCTTATTAAACTTGCCATGCAGCTGAAGATGAGCAGCGAACCCATTAAATCGAGAAAAACCACTTTCAGCAACCGAAAGTAACGGGCAATAATTGAGAGTTGCCAATTTGTTTTTCATCATGAACAGAAATAAAACTGGGGATGGGAGTTGAACTCCCTCACTGGTGGCGACGTCGCCCGCAATTCCGTCTTGGGAAAAGATTCAGAAATTCTATGGTTCCTTTTTTATCTCGCGACTTAACCAAATGAGTCCTATGATAGCCGCAGGAATTCCGAAGATGACTAGACCCCAGATTAGTATTGTAACCATCGAATTTACGACGTAGTCTAAAGTCCACGTTGCGATAGCAACATTCCAGTTTCCGTCAATGTAAACTTTGATGGCGAACGCAATCATCAGCAATCCTGATACTCCGCCGCCTCCACTTGTTTTGCGGTGTTTGCCAAAGAGATGATACTCTTTCTTTTCTTCTTCAGGCAGTCTTTTCCACCATTGCCACCCTGCTATTGCTCCTATGATTGCTGGGATGCCTATGTAGAGCAGTTCCCAGAAGACCAAGTGCAAAATAAACATCAAGATGTTGTTCATTGTCCACAGGTTTAAAGTTGATGGCACCAGACCTATTGCTTGGGCTTCTCCGACAAACCATAGATAGACGTAAATTGCACCTGTAAGTGCCAAAAT
>CAZYUQ010000107.1:0-5535 GCA_964650565.1 uncultured Candidatus Bathyarchaeia archaeon
TTCACTAAAGCGGAAAAAGTCCTAACCGGCATCGGCATGGAGCAATCCCTAGCGCAGTTGCAGCTGAAGCTCTCGCTGCACGCTTTAGGCTACAGCAAATATGCCGACAACTTCGTGCACTTCGCCTACAACCTAGTCACGCTTCCAGGCTACAAAATGTCCAGCCGCAGAGGACGCTACATCACCTTCGATGAAGTTCTCAACGAAGCAGTTGAACGAGCTTACCAAGAGGTTTCGAAACGTTCACCCCAATTAACAGAAAAAGAAAAGCGGGAAATCGCCAACTTCGTTGGCATAGGCGCAGTACGTTACGCTCTGGTGGATGTTGACGCTTCAAAACCCGTTGTCTTCACGTGGGACAGAGTGCTGAACTTCGAAACCAACAGTGCACCTTACGTGCAGTACACGCACGCACGCGCATGCAGCATACTGCGTAAGGCTGAAAGACAGCCGGAAAACCCCGCTTACGAAATGCTCAATGAGAAGCTGGAACACGAGCTTATTTTGGCTTTATCGGCGTTTCCAGCCACTTTCATCGAGGCTACAGAATACCTTAAACCCAGCCTGATAGCTGACTACACTAACGCCTTAGCAGACAAATTCAACACCTTCTACAACGCACTGCCCGTCATCAAAGCGGAACCACAAGAACTAAGCGACGCACGGATAGCCTTGACGGGTGCCATACGAACGGTACTTCATAACGCCTTGAATTTAATTGGCATTGTGGCGCCAGAAAGAATGTGAAAGCCTGCACTGCGTAGTTTTCGTTTGCTGCGCAGGCAACAGTGCCTTACGTGGCTGTTCTGGAATTAAAGGGAAAGAAAAAGAGGAACTGTTAGATTTTTTTGGTTTTTACTGCGTTTTCTAACGCTGCAACGCCTGGAAGCTTCTTGCCCATCAAGAACTCAATCAGTGCTCCGCCAGCGGTGCTGATGTAGCTAATTTTGCTGGTTAAGCCGTATTCTTGTATGGCTGCGATGGTGTTTCCGCCTCCAGCAAGCGAGAACGCTTGGGAGTTGGCTATGGCTTCGAAAACTTTTTTTGTGCCGTAGTTGAATTCTTTGTTTTCGTATACGCCCATTGGTCCGCTGACCACGATGGATTTGGCTTTGCTGATGATTCCTGCGTAGTTTTCCACGGTTTTGGTACCTATGTCAAAAATCGAGTGTTCAGTGGGCAGCTGGCTGATTGGAATTTCCTTCCGTTTGCCATCCACATCCAACGCGACATCAACAGGAGCCAAGACGTTGCTAGGGTATTTTTGCATTAGCGCTTGGATGCCTGGAATTAAGCCCGTTAACTCTTTTTTGGCTAGGAAATCCATGTTTTTCTTGCCCAAATCCACGTCTTTCGCCGCGAGAAACAGCTGCGAAGTTACACCGCCGACCACCACGTAATCCGCGATGCCGTTGCTTAGCACGTACTTGCTGATCTCCAACGAGTCATCGGCTTTTGCGCCGCCCATGACGTAGACGCAGGGTTTCTCTGGTTTCTCTAAGGCTCTGGATAGGGATTTTAGTTCGCGTTCCATGATGCGTCCAGCGGCGCTTGGCAAAACAGCGGTGAAGCCTACCATGGATACGTGTCCGCGGTGTGCGGTTGCGAAGGCGTCGTTGACGAATAGGTCTGCGAGGGGGGCTAGGTTTTGGACGAGTGGTGTTTGGGCGTGTTGTTCGGGTGTGCCTTTTCTGGTTTCGCCGTCGAAGCTGCGGACGTTTTCGAGGACGAGGATTTCGCCGCTTTTGAGTGTTTTGATGGCGGTTTTGGCTTTGTCGCCGTAAACGTCATCCACGTATTTCACTGGGCGGTTTAGGATTTTTGAGAGGATTACGGCATGTTGTTTTAGTGGAGTGTAATCTGCGTCTCCTTTTCTTCCCTGATGCGCGAGGATTACGGTTTTGGCGCCTTTTTCTGCGAGTTCTTTGATTGTGGTTTCTGCGTGTGCTTTGATGCGTACGTCGCTTGTGACGTTTTTTGTTTGGGGGTCGATTTCGCTGTTGAAGTCTACTCTTACGAGTACGGTTTTGTCTTTGACTTGGATGTCGTCTAGTGTGAGGTATTTTGTCATGTTTGTCACTCTCTTTTGGTTTGTTCTTGAAAAAAGAAAGATGGGGTGGTGGGTTTTAAAGTTTAAGCCTTGTGTGGGTTTAGAGTCCTGCTTTTTTGCCGACTAGTTCGATGAGTTCGACCATTCTGCAGGAGAAGCCCCATTCGTTGTCGTACCATGCGAGTATTTTGACGAAGTTGCTTTTTTCACCCATGACCATTGTTGACTTTGCGTCGAAGACTGATGAGACTGTGGTGTGGAGTACGTCGGATGAGACTATTGGGTCTTCGGTGTATGCTAGTATGCCTTTTAGTGGTCCTTCTGCGGCTTTTTTCATGGCGGCGTTGATGTCTTCTGCTGTGACTTCCTTGTTTAGTATGGCTGTTAGGTCTACGATGGATACGTCTGGTGTGGGTACGCGGAGTGCAATGCCGTTCATTTTTCCGTTGCATGATGGCAGGACTAAGCCGATGGCTTTTGCTGCTCCTGTGCTTGTTGGGATGATGTTTACTGCGGCTGCTCTGGCTCTGCGCATGTCTTTGTGGACTACGTCTTGGATTTTTTGGTCGTTGGTGTATGAGTGTGTGGTGGTCATGAAGGCTTTTTCGAGTCCGAAGTTGTCGTCGAGGACTTTGCTGACTGGTGCGAGGCAGTTGGTTGTGCATGAGGCGTTGCTGAGGATGTTATGCTTTACTGGGTCGTATGTTTGGTGGTTTACGCCTAGAACGATGGTTACGTCAGGGTTTTTGGCTGGTGCGCTGATGAGGACTTTTTTTGCGCCTGCGGTGAGGTGTTTTGAGGCGGATTCGCGGTCTGTGAATAAGCCTGTGGATTCTACTGCCATGTAAACGCCTAGGTCTTTCCATGGGAGCGCTGCTGGGTCTCGTTGGCTGAGGACTTGGAGGGTTTTTCCGTTGACGACTAGGTTGTTGCCTTCGACTTCTACTGTTCCTGGGAATCTTCCGTGCACTGAATCGTATTTCAGCAGGTGGGCGTTTGTTTTTGCGTCTGCGAGGTCGTTGATGGCTACAAAATCTATGTTTGCGTTGCGTTCAATCGCTGCTCTGTAGAGGAGTCTTCCGATTCTTCCGAAACCGTTTATTCCTACTTTTATCGCCATTAAATATCACCTTTGTTTCCGAGTTTAACAGAGGTTTTGGCTTAATTAATTTTCCGACAGAACATTGCTAAGTTAAATGGTGAAAAACAAATTAACAACTTTTGGTAACTTTCAGTTACTTCTAGTCACTGCCACAGAGTCTTGTGCTCTATCGCTCGGAAGAAACTATACCCCTCTTATTTAAACTATAAAGGCCGATTTTCAGGAAGTTGGAGACGGCAAATTAGATATAAACACAGAGCGCACACTGTTTACGGAGAGGCATTGCGTTATGACTGATGTGGTGTTTGTGTTTGAGGTTCACCAGCCGCACAGGTTGAAGCGGAACTTGTTCTGGGAAAACAAAGTCTACGCCCGCTTGAAGAAAAAAGACCTGTTCCGACACTATTTCGACAGTAGCGTTGACAAGGAAATCTTCCAACGAGCCGCCAAAAAATGCTATTTCCCCTCCAACCAGATACTGCTCGACTTGATTGATGCACATCGGAAAGAGCGGAGGCAGGTTAAGGTTTCGTTCAGCGTTTCAGGCGTTTTCTTGGAACAGTGCGAAATGTTCAGCGGAGACTTGCTGGAAACTTTCAGGCAACTCGCAAAAACGGGCTGCGTGGAGTTCCTGAACCAAACCTATTACCACTCAATCAGCAGCCTCTACCCTGAAAAAGACGAGTTTATTGAGCAGGTGAAGCTGCATAAACAGGCAGTGAAGGACTTGCTGGGATTCACCCCACAAGTTTTTGAGAACACAGAGCTGCTTTACAACAACACCATAGCGGGAATCGTGGAGAATCTAGGCTATAAAGGAATATTCACGGAGGGCGTAGAAAAAATCCTCGGCGAAAAATCCCCCAACTACCTTTACACGCCCAAGGACTGCAAGAAAATCAAAGTCTTACTCCGCAACTACAAGCTAACAGACGACGTGGGCTTCCGTTTCAGTGCAAGATGGTGGAGTGAATGGCCTCTGACAGCAGAGAAATACGCGCACTGGTTGGCTGACACGCAGGGACACTGCATCAACATTTTCCCAGACTACGAAACCTTCGGGGAGCACCATTGGCCAGAAACAGGCATCCACAACTTCCTAAAACGCTTGCCCGAAGAAATCCTGAAGTGGCCCCACTTGCAGATGGCAACACCCACAGAAGCCACTGAACGACACAACTCACAAGGCGAGGTTGACGTGCCTGAAAGCGGCGGAACCGTGTCTTGGGCGGATTTGGAACGCGACAGCAGCGGCTGGCTCGGCAACGCCATGCAATGGGCATACTACACAAGCCTGCGGAGACTAGAGCCATTAGTCAAAGAGGCTGACGACGCGGAACTGCTTAAGCTGTGGCGTTATTTCCAAACAAGCGACCACCTCTACTACATGTTCACCGCTGGCGGAGGACCAGGTGCCGTGCACTCGTACTTCAGCCCTTACGAGTCACCTATGAACGCGTTTGTAGCCGCGCAAGCCGCTATCCTTGACTTTGAAAACAGGCTTAGAGCTGCAACGTTAACTGCGAATGAGCCTTTCCTGTTTTACACGGCTGCGGGGAAAGAGTATTTCACTGGCGTGATGTCGTGGAGCCTGAAAGGATTCGTAAAAGCACTGCAGGCCGTTCCTGTGGCAACGGTGGAGTTTCATAATTGCCGAGGCGACTTTGCAAGCTGGGCACAGCATTCACTGCAGGATGCGGTTTTGGCGCGGCATCTGAAAAAGGCAGGAGCCGTAAAGTTGAAGGGCGAAGCGCTCAGGAAGGCAATACTCGACGTTGCGGAGAAAAGGTTTAACAAGCTGAGCAAGCAGGTGCAGGTGGCAACGCGGCTTTTCTAAGAAAAAGTGCATGTGCGTATGCGTTTATAAGAGAAACACGCCATAATCACTAGACAATCAAGGTGCAAAGGAATGAGGGAAGAGCTTCCGTTCCCAGAAAAAGTTCTGCAAACACTGCATAACCTCTGTTCAACTGCCGCGGATTTAGCTCGAAGAGGCGAAGAAGTAGCTCGAATTCTGCAACACGACCAAGGCGAAATCGAGAGCATTCTTGACACTTACAAGTCAGAGGGATTCGCAGAAAGCTTCATCGACAACGAAGGCAAAAAACGCTACTACCTCACAGGCAGAGGCATAATCAAAGTCTGCTCGCTCTTCACGTAGTGAAAAAATGATGCGGACCATACTTTTCTCATGGGAATACCCGCCAAGAATAATAGGCAAACTCGCCGACTACGTAAGCGCATTGGCAACCCAGCTTGTCAAAAACAAGGTTGAAGCGCACGTAGTCACTTACCACGACTCTTTAACAGGCGCAGTTGAAGACGCAAACGGCGTGTACTCAGTCAGAGTGGCGAACCCTGTGCGCACGCCCATCGGAGTTTT
>CAZYUQ010000108.1:0-5458 GCA_964650565.1 uncultured Candidatus Bathyarchaeia archaeon
GATACTTTCGTTACAAAGCCATTATGAAAAGGCAGTGAACAACGCGCTGGTTGCTAAGGCAGTACAGGTTTGCGTCGCTGAGCAGGCTAGATGGGTCATTTATGGAAGAATGGGAAATCATCCTTCCTTGGACAAATTCAAAAAGAGCAACGGCTTCACCAGATACCCCTTGACGCGATACTACGTACCTCTCACGCGGAAGGGCAGAGTCGCCGTGAAACTAGGGCTGCACCGAGACCTCAAAGACGCCCTGCCCGACGCGATTAAATCTAGACTGTTTCCATTCTATAACTGGGTGAGCAGAACCAAAATGCGGGTGAAACTGCGCTTCAAGTCATGATACTATCCGCTGGCACGTTACACACGGGCAGCTTATTTTGCACAAGCATTAAAGCAGGAGAGTAGACAAAAGCTCTTGCAGCGCTTGCTTGTTTTTTATTCCTTTGAAAATGGCTTTTCCGCTTGAGAAAACACGAAAGGAAATGTCTTGGAAAACGAACTCGGTGATGATTCCGGCGATGGAGCTTTTCAACGTGGCTTTCTGGGAAATTTTTGCTATGACCTCGTCTTTCTTGTCGTATTTGAACGTGACTATAACGCTTTTTTCTTCACCGCATGTCCCTTCGATTCTTGCCACGTAATCTTCTACACTAGCCATTATGCGCGTCCAATCTCCTTCAACACTTCTACAAAACGGTCAATTTCTTCGCGCGTATTGTAAATGTAAAAGCTGGCGCGGGCAGAAGACGGCAGTTTAAAAACTTGATGCAAAGGCTGCGCGCAGTGAAAACCGCTGCGTACCATTATGCCATAGTTGTCGCAGAAAAGCGCGATATCATGCGAAGATAAACCCTTCACGTTAAAGGGGATTATTCCACACTTCAACGACAAATCAGCTGGTCCGTAAAACGTGCACTTGATGCATTCCCGCATGCGCTTAACCGCATAGTCAGTCAACGCTTTTTCATGCTCAAGCACTTCAGCCATGCCTATGCGCTCAAGGTATTTGATTGCCTCCATCAATGCGATTCCCCCGCAGATGTCAGGGGTTCCAGCCTCAAACTTCCACGGGACATCATTCCAACTTATGTTGCATCGGGCTTTCGCTTGGCTGAAAGCAACT
The DNA here is from genome assembly GCA_964650565.1 of uncultured Candidatus Bathyarchaeia archaeon. Lineage (GTDB taxonomy): Archaea > Thermoproteota > Bathyarchaeia > Bathyarchaeales > Bathycorpusculaceae > JAOZHU01. Next base: position 1,124 of record CAZYUQ010000108.1, read on the forward strand.
TCTTTTATCATTTCGCCTCCACCTTGAAACGGCTCCATCCGCTCAAGAAGTGCTTTTTTGCCGTAGAGCACGCCGATGCCTGTTGGACCCAGCATTTTATGCCCAGAAAAAGCCAGGAAATCCGCATCCAAATTCTGAACGTCAACAGGCATGTGGGGCACGGACTGCGCGCCGTCAACCAGCATCAAAGCGCCGTGGTCATGGGCAACCTTAGCGATTCGTTTGACATCGTTGATTACGCCGCTGACGTTTGAGACTTGGCTTAGGCAGGCAATTTTGGTTTTGCGGGAAAACTTGCTTTCAAAATCCTCGTAGTTCAACGTGCCATCACTGTTGACCTCGGCGTATTTGACCGTGAACCCGTTAATTTTTGAGAGAATTTCCCACGGCACAATGTTGCTGTGGTGCTCCATCAACGACACTAAAACCTCGTCGCCGCTTTTGAGGTTGCGTAGCCCCCAAGAATACGCAACAAGATTAATTGCCTCAGTTGTTCCTCTGACGAAAACGATTTCCGCTGAATCCCGTGCGTTCACGAACCGCGCGATTGCCTCGCGGGCGCTTTCGTGCATGTCGGTTGCTTCCTGCGAAAGCGTGTGCACTGCGCGGTGGACGTTGGCGTTGTGGTTCTCGTAAAAATCTTGGATGGCGCTGATTACTTGTCGGGGCTTCTGCGTGGTTGCGGCGTTGTCAAAGTAGATGAGAGGATAACCGTTTATTTTTCGTTTTAGGATTGGGAAGTCTTCGCGAATCCTGCGGGAATCCAGGATTATTTTTCTGCCTCCGTCTTCAGTCTCTTCGACAACATCTTCGCGAGTTCTTCTTCCTCCAGAGCCTGTTTTTCTTCAAACGTGTGGTCTTTTGGCAGCCAAGCTGGCGTAGTGCCCTTTTTCTCGTAATAAATTCTTATGGCTCTTTTCAATGCGCCTACGGCTAGGACGCCGCAGTGAAATTTGACGCTGGGCAAACCGCCTACTTCTTCAGTGACCTTTTTCCAAGTGATGTCTTTCCACGCCGCTTCCAAGCTTAAGCCCTTAATCATCTCGGTGACTATGCTGGAAGTGGCGATGTTGGCGGCGCAGCCATAGCTTTCGAAAGAAGCGCGTTCTATAACTTCTTGCTCGTTTATTTTCAGGTAGAAGGTTATCATGTCCCCGCACGATGGGTTTCCCGCGACGGCGGTAACCGTGGCGTCTTCCATTTTTCCTAGGTTTTTCGGGTTCCTGAACAAGTCAAGAATCTTCGGGTTGTAGGGTAAGGGTACACGTGACAATTTTTAATCAACTCCTGTAGAGCCAACTATTCCTCTTATCCTGTTCACAGCATCAGGTAATACTTCCAAAACATAAGTTATATCTTCTTCTGTATGGTACCGCGTAGTCTTCATCAATATACTACCATGAGCCTCACTGTATCGTCTGCCTATGGCAACGAGAACGTGGCTTGGCTGGAGAAGCCTTCGGCTGCAGGCGCTGCCGCTGGACACGTAAACGCCCTTAAGGCTTAACTCGATCGTTAACGCTTCACCTTCACATCGTAGGAAGCTTATGTTCGCGTTATCAGGCGCTCTTTTGTCGCCTTCTGCGCCGTTAAACCGTACATCAGAAAGCTCCGCAAACACGCCAGTCACCAGTTTATCCCTCAAACTGCGCATGTGAGCCACGTTTGCCGTGAAATTCTGAAACGCCAATTCCGAAGCTTCGGTGAAGCCAACAATCAGCGGCGTGTTCTCAATTCCTGGCCAAAGCCTTTGCGTGCCTATCTGGCCTTCCAGTATCTTGTCCACGTTCACGCCTTCCCGCGTGTATAATGCGCCGACGCCGCGGGGTCCTAGAATCTTGTAGCTGCTCACGGTTGCCAAATCCACCTGTAAGTCCTGTACGTTAAGAGGGATTCTGCCGTAGGCGTCTGAAGCGTCCGTGTGGAAAACTGTTGCGGGGTTTTTGTCTTTAACTATTTCCGCTGCTGCCTTAACGGGTTGTATTGTGCCGATTTCGTTGTTGACCAGCGCCACGCTTGCCATGACTGTGTCCTTGTCTACGGCTTCTTTCAGTTTTTCAAGGTTGATGAAGCCTTGGCTGTCCACGGGGATTTTGGTTGTGGTGAACCCGAACTTTTGCAGCATCTCTGCTACATGCAAGACGTTTATGGGTTCAATTTCGGAGATTACGATTTTTTTGCCTTTACTCTTGTTTGCGAATGCGGCGCCCATGAGGGCTAGGTTGTTGGCTTCGGTTTCGCCTGGAGTGAAAGTTATTTCCTCAAGGATGTTGGCGCCTAGGAACCGTGCGATTTTCTGGGCTGATTCCATTATTGTTTCGAAAGCTTCCCAGCCTGGCTTGTGCGTCAGCGTTGGGTTGCCATAGGCGCGTTGGCTATAGTAGGGCAGCATCGCATCAACCACTTCTTTTGGGACCATGGTGGAGTTTTCGTTGTCCAAGTAAACTTCATGCGTTATGCCCGCATGCGCTTTAAGCAGTTCCTTCACATTTTCAACCATACTAAACCCTGACCTTCCATTGGAGACAGGATAAACTCGTTTATGCTTCTAGTATCGGCAGTTCAAATAGAAAAACATAACCATAGAAAACGCCTGAAACTCACGTACATTCTAGGCTTTTTACCGAAAAGAGCTCTGGTCTTTGCTGAGCGCTTTACGCCCAGAAGCTTTTTGAGTATTCGCCCAAAACGCTTTCGTATATCCGCTTGGTCTGCTGCGCGATTTTGTCCCAGTCGTATTTCTCCTGCACCCGCTGGTAAGCGTTTTCTCTGATGCGGTTGCTGTAAGCGTCATCCAGCAGAATCTTGGTTATGCCCCACGCGAGCGATTCAGGATTGTTCGGGTAAACCTTAACGCCCGTCACGTCGTGCTCAACGATTTCTGATAAGCCGCCTGTGTCTGACACTACCACTGGGCTTTTCGCCGCCATCGCCTCTAACGCTACTATGCCGAACGGCTCAAACAGTGAAGGCACCACGGAAACGTCCGCGCACTTCTGCAGCTTAAGCAACGTTTCATCATCCACGAACCCTGTGAAAAGCACCTTGTGCTCCAAACCCATGCTTTTGACTATGTTTGAGAGTTGCGCTTTCATGTAGCCGCTGCCTACGATTACGAATTTCGCGTTTGTTTTCGCTAAAACCTTCGGAATCGCGTTAATTAGCACATGTGCACCTTTCTCGTAAACGAGCCTGCCAACGAAGAGCACGAGTTTTTCGTCAGGCAGTGTAAACTTGCTTCGGAACTGCGTTAAGTCTTGTTTTTCCACGTGCTCGTAGACGTTTGTGTTCACGCCGTTCGGAACCATCGTCAGCTTGTCATTGGGAAGCCCGAATGCCCATCGGACGTGGGATACCATGTAGTCGCTGCAGCAGATTACTCGCCAAGCCTCGTAGGTGAGCCAGGCTTCGGTTTCGTGGATCATCCGCTCGGTGTCCGTGCGCGTGCCTTCTCTGCGTCCGATTTCGGTGGAGTGCATTGTCACTAGAAGCGGTTTTCTGAACACGTGCTTCAAGCCTATACCTGCGTTGGCTACGAGCCAGTCGTGCGCGTGGAAAACATCGATTTTGCCGTCTAAGCTGTGTGCGAGCGCTGCGGCTTCCCGCTGCATGTTCATGTTCATCAAGTAAACCCAAGTGGCGAAGTCGGGTGAAGGGTTTTTGTATGAGTCTACGCGGTAGATTTCCACGCCGTCGATGGTTTCGTGTGCGGGTGCGCCCGGGAAGTCGCAGGTTACCACGTACACTTTTACGCCGTTTTTGGCTAGGCTTTTTGACAGGAAGTGGACGTGCGGGGAGATGCCGCCGATGACTCTGGGTGGGTATTCCCAAGTGAGCATCATGACGTTGAGTGTGTGTTTCATTTGTTGTTTGAGCCTCCGGTGGCAACGGCTTTGTACAGCGCTAGAACGTCTTTTACCCATGAGTCTGCGTTGGGAGAGATAACCTGTATTTTGTCTGCTGGGACGTTGTGGATTCGGATGATTTCGTTTCGCATCCACTCTGTTTTTGTGCTGACTTTTGCGGCTTCGTAGAAGCCCAGCCACTCGATGCTTTTAATAGCCATGCTGAAGGGTGAAGCTGGCTCTGGAGAACGGTGGTCCTCTAAGCTTTCAACCGAGTAAACAAACGGCACACCAAAAGCGTTTTTCAACGTCACCGCGGCTGGAATAAAGTGCCAGTCGAAGACATCTATGAGGCTTATGTGCTTGTTTGCTTGGTAGTATATGTTTGCTGCGGCGCGTTCCACTTCTTGGTTCAGGGTTAGAACCCATGTTAAAACTCCGATGTGCGTGCGCACAGGGTTCGCCACTCTGACTGTGTACACGCCGTTTG
>CAZYUQ010000109.1:0-5431 GCA_964650565.1 uncultured Candidatus Bathyarchaeia archaeon
CAACTACCTTGCCAAGAGGCCACCTGCGCTTAAGCTTCGCTTGCTGCCTCGCAGAGTAAGCCAAGGACACGCACTTGAATAGCAAATCAAAGGTTTCTTCCACGCTTTCGTTACGCAGCTTCCCATCTGGTTCAGGCCAGCTTTCAAAATTTACGGATTCGGGCAGCTTGGACTCAAGTTTCCTGTAAACTTTCTGGTATAACGCCTCGCTGAGGTGCGGCGTAACAGGATTGAACAGTAACGTTAAGGTCTTTAGCGTGTAATGTAGTATGGCGTAGATTGCGTGCCGTCTCTGCAGCATTTCAGAGTCGTCTGTCCACAGTTCCTTCCGTATCATGGGCACATAAAGCCTGCTTAACGTGTCGATAACGAAGTCCTCCAACACCGCAAGCGCAGCGTTAAACTGGCATACACCCAGCTTATCCGTGTATTCGCTGATTGCGTTTTGGAGTTTTGAGAGCAGCCACTGGTCTGGAAGCTGCAGTGCATCCGCGTTTTTACTCAGTTTCAGCTGGCTGGTTGCGGGCTTGAACTCGTCGAACTCGGCGTTCTGCAGGAAAAACCTGCTCAAGTGATACAGCGTAGACAACACTTGGTACGAACGGCGATTAAGCTCCTGCAAATCAAAATTCATAAAATCTATCGGCGCGCACTTCCGCATCATGTAAAACCTGCATAAATCCGCTGAGTACTTGTCAAGAAGCTTGTTGGTTTCCACCACATTACCCAAGCTCTTACTCATTTTTCTGCCTCGGGCGTCCTGCGTTAAGCCTTGAAACAGAAACGCGCGGTACGGGCTCTCAGGCTTTCCTGTCAATATCACATGCTCCAGCAACAACGAGTTAGCCCACCCGCGAGTCTGGTCTATGCCTTCGGTCAAGAAATCCGTAGGCACAAACTTGGCCACTTCCGTATCCGTGAAACGTGCGTATGGTGAGGCGCCGCTGTTGTGCCACGTATCCAAAACATAATCTTCCCTGCGCATTGTGCCGCCGCATTTTGTGCATTTAAGTGTGACTCGGTCAACCCAAGGCTTATGTAACTCAAAATTCTCAGGCACCGCTTCTAAGGCATCAGTTATCAACTCTTTTTTGCTGGCGACAACGCGTTTTTGTCCGCAGCTTTCGCAGGTCCATATGGGCAGAGGCGTGCCCCATATGCGTTCGCGTGAGATGCACCATGGCTTGCCCTCTTTTAAGAATGCGATGAAACGATTTTTCGGCTCATCAAAATAGTACGTGATTTTCTCTGCGGCTTCAAGGACTTTGCTGTTTATTTTGTCCGTGCGCAGGAAATACTCTTTTCTTGCCAGCCAAACCAGCTTGTGATGCGACCGCCAACACGTTGGATACTCATGTTTGACTTTGCTGACTTTCACGAGGGCGTTTCTGCTGCGCAATTCCTCAACCACTAAGGGGTCTGTGTCTCTTGCGAAAACGCCGTTGAACACGCCCGCGTCCTTGGTGAATTTAACTTCGTCATCAAACGGCGCAAAAACTGGTACGCCGCGTCTCTGTGCAGCCCAGAAATCTTCTTCACCGTTGCCCGGCGACAGGTGGACAACGCCTGTTGCAGTGTTGATGTCCACGAAATCCTCGCATATAACTTTGTGCACAAGCTCGTGTTCGCCTTCTAGCTCTGCTTGCTTTGGGATTATGTCTTTGAGCGGGTACTCGTATTTTGTGCCTTCGAGGCTTTTGCCCGTTGTGGTTTTGGCTATTGTGTATTTGGTTATGTCGAGTTCCTGCATGACTGGCTCCACACGTTGGCGCACCATGATCCATGTTTCGCCGTTAACGTTCACTTTGGCGTATTCCGCTTCAGGCTGCACCGCAAGCATGGTGTCGGTTATTATGGTGAAGGGCATGGTGGTCCACACGAGGAAAAACTCGTTCTGGCTACCTGCAACTTTAAATTTGAAGTACAAGGATGGGTCTTCAACTTCTTTGTATGAGCCTTCGTAGCCTACTTCCGCACTGCTAAGCGAGGTTTGGCAGCCAGGGCAGTACGCCACCACATAATATCCTTCCTCAAGCAAGTTCTGCTCCCAAGCGCGTTTGAGTATTTGCCATTCCCGCTCTATGTACTCGTCACGATAAGTCCAGTAAGCTTTCTCCTGATTAATCGCTATGCCAAGGCGACAGTCAGCTTCAAGCCACATCTGGTGGTAGCGCATGATGGCTTTTTTGCATTCTTCTACGAAGCGTTCCATGCCGTATTTTTCGATGGATTCCCGCTTGTTCCGCACGCCCAGAAGCTTCTCCACTTCCAGTTCCACGGGTAAGCCCTGGCAGTCCCATCCTGCCCAGAAAGGTATGTAGTAGCCCTGCATGGTTTTCCATCGGTAGCGGATGTCCTTCATCACGCGTCCTCTGGCGTGTCCAATGTGCGGAATCCCGTTCAGTGTGGGCGGTCCTTCCACGTAGCCTAAAACTGCTTTGCAGTCTTTCTCGCGAAGTTCCAGTTTTTCGCGGGTCTGGTTGGTTTCCCAGAATGCGCGGATTTCCTTTTCCAGTTCAAGCGGACGGTAATCTGGCTTAAGGCTCAAGTTTGAATCAGCGTTTGATTTGGCAGTCACCGTGCATCCCAGTATATCCGCAAATACAAGGCGATAGTATATAAAAGCATTAGCGTCTCTATGAGATAAGCAGTTGCCGCCGCCGAGGAACATGCGCCTATGAAAAAGCTTAGTTTAGCCGTTTTCAACACGCAGCCGCCTCACTTGTACTTTGGGGGCGTAGAGCGGCGGATAATTGAAGTTACAAAGCGCCTCAGCAGCCAAGCTGAGATTACCGTTTACAGCGGCACGAAAGCAGGGTTCAACGAAGCCACGGTTATCAACGGCGTATCTTTTGTTCCATGCAATTCCACAGATAAGCTCTTTCCGTTGGATAACTGGTTTTTCAACCGAAGCCTGTCCGAAAAAGCCAGCGAGATCCATGCTGATATTTATGAGGCTCATCTTTCAAGCGGCTATGGGCTCTTGAAGGCACTAAAAAAGCAAGGCGTCAACAAGCCGTTTATACACACGGTTCACGGCGTCCTCGCCGACGAGTATCAACAAGCGCGGCAGAACGGTTACCTGTCTTTCAGGGGTAGAATTGCCAACCAGTTCATGCGTAGGCTTGCAAAGTTGGAAGAAGAAACAGCCAAAAACGCGGCACTCATAGTTACAATAAGCAAGTATTCACTTGAGAAAATGCAAAAATACTATGATATTGACAAAGCAAAAGTTCGAATTGTCCCAAACGGGGTTGACACAGAAAAATTTAAGCCCGCAAGAGACAGGGCGGCGGCAAAGCGGCAGTTTGGGTTAGATGAAAAGCGCGTTGTGCTTTTTGTCGGCAGTTTAATTCCTCGGAAAGGCTTACCTTTTCTGGTCGAAGCCGCCAAAAAAATCGTCGAGCAGCAGGCAAATGTCAGGTTTGTGATTGTTGGTGATGGTCCACTTAAGAATCAGTTGCTGTCAAATTTGGGTAAAGCTAACCTTTTAGGCAACTTCACATTTTTAAGCGGATTAAGTGAAGACGCGCTTGCAGCTGTTTATAATTGTGCTGACATGTTTGTTTTGCCATCCGTTCAGGAAGGACAGGGCATCGTGTTGCTGGAGGCGCAGGCGTCAGCGAAGCCTGTAGTTGCGTTTAACGTGGGCGGCGTGAACGAGTCAGTTCTTAACGGCGAAACAGGGTTGCTTGTTACCCGCGGCGACAGCAGTGAGTTGGCTGAGGCGTTGCTGAAGCTTTTGTCAGATGACGTTTTGCGTGAGAAGATGGGAGCCAGTGGTAGAAGGTTTGTTGTGGACAATTTTACGTGGGATATTTGTGCTGAAAGAATGCTTGCGGTTTACCGTGAAGTGTTAAGTTAACTGTATGAAACGCTGACGGCTTTTGCCAGCCGTTTAAAATCGTCTTCGCTCATCCATTCTGTTTTCAGGTAATCGCAGATTCTTTCGTCGCTGAGTCCCAGCCGCCTCGCTTCCTGCACCGTGTAGCGGTACGCTTCCACTTCTGTTGGCCTATCAACGTAGGCGTAGCGGCTGTCAAAAAGCTCCTTGCCTTCCATGTGCTGTTTGACATGACAGAGTTCATGGATTACGTCTAGGTAGATATCGGTTTTGTCGCCGCTGTTCAAGTACCGCGGGTTAACCATCAAATGCCCTGTCACGTCGTCTACGCCCATGTAGCCGCCGAATTTCACGAATTCTACTTTGAGGTTGCGGAGCACGGTTTCTGTGTTTTCGCCGAATATGCCTTTGACGGCGTCCACTTTTTCGAAACCCTTGAAAATGTCGGTGAAGTTACGGGTTGAAGTGCCTAAAGGAATCACTTTGCGTAACCCGAGTTTTCTGAACATGCGGAAAACGCTGAACACGATGTACTCCAGCCAGTTCACATCTGCCACCTACCGCCGCCTATTTGAATGCGGAAAGATACTCCAGTTTCATGCCCATAAGTGCCAAGTCTGCAAGGTTTTCCACACAGCCTATGCTGGCGTCTATGTTGCGGTGCACAGGGTGAATCCACATGCATTCTGGCGCAAGGTTAAACTGCAACGGAACTTCCAAGCGCACGCCATACCGCTCCGCTAAACCCGTGATTAACTGTCCTTTTTTGCAGGCGTTGCGAGCCGCAGCGTAGCTTTGCACTAGTTTGGGTGAGGCGAAGGCGCCGATTCCGTGCCACAACGCGGCGTTTTCAGGCGAACCCAACGCGTAGAGGAAGAACTGTGGGGAAGAAGGTGTCTCTGCAAAACTGTAATTCGCAAGTGCCTCGCCTGTTACGGTGAAGCTGTCTTTGGCCTGTGCGATGCTTACCTCGTCGGGGTGAATAGCGTTTGGGTACAGCCGTGTGGTTCGGTATTTGACGCTGAGGCTTTCCAGTTTGTCGCCGTCAAAGTGTATTTTGCCTCGGGCGGCGCGTTTGGAGCCGTAACCCTTCGGTGAGTGCGGCACAGTCAGTAGCGTTGTCCGCTTGCTCATGCTTCGCCTCATGCAACCGTATGCTTGCTTAACTGAGTTGTAGTCCCTGTGTGCTTCGCTGATTATGTGGTGTAGTAAGCCGTTTTTTGTTTCCGCTTGTAATGTGCATATGGGCATGCGTAACGCGGGAAGCGATAAGTCCATGCCAAACACTGTTGAGAGGCTTTCCAGTTGCTCGTATTTTACGGCGTCTATGAAATCTACGTAGGAGCCTCGGGCGCTTTCCAGATGGCGGCTCACGAGTTCTGCTTCGTTTCTAGAGATTAAGGTTCCCTCGTACTTGGCTACAAACTGCTGGTCTACGGTGAGATTGTCTGTTTTGACGTATGCTGCTGGGAACGCGCTTTGCCCGCTGGTTACAATGGATTTTTTCAATGGGTTCATGGAGTACCTGTCTGGCTCTATATCGTCAGTGTTCAGCAGAAACGGGATAACACGCCTCTCAGGCGGCTT
>CAZYUQ010000110.1:0-5368 GCA_964650565.1 uncultured Candidatus Bathyarchaeia archaeon
GATAGCCCTCTGCAGAGGCGCAGCTACAGCGCAAAGCAAGCAGTGGGGCGCCATAATCACATGGACCTACGATGAGTGGCCTTACTTGGAGGGCGAAGAGGAACTGCTTCAAGACATGGTTATGGCGTATCAGGCGGGCGCCACGTACCTAATTGTCTTTGATTACCCCTACAACTCTACGGATAATCCGTACGGCGTACTCTCTGATGACCATTTCAGCGTTATGGAGCAGCTTTGGAGTCAAATTCACGACTCGCCCAGAAACACGCCCAGCCACAATAGTGAACGCGTGGCGTTTGTGCTTCCGAAGGACTATGGTTGGGGCATGAGACATCCAAACGACAACATTTGGGGATTATTTCCTGCAGACAACCTGTCCTTGCCAATTTGGAACCACATGAACGCGTTAATTGAAAAGTACGGCGTAAAACTGGACATAATCTACGATGACCCCCAATTCAACATTGCAAGCACATACGGCGAAGTTTACTATTGGAACAGCACAATCACGTGACAAAACATTCTACACTGGATGAGAAAGATTTTTTTTCCGCGTAACCTGAAAGCTACTGTTTCTTGTACAGGTAAAGCGTGTGCGACGGGTAGCCCAACTGCGGGTTCTCGCAGAAATTCTCCACTTTTTCAGGCTTCCAACCTATAATTTCGTAGTCGTGGGAGACCACGCGCACGCCAAGTTTAAGCTCGTTTTCCAGTTTCGGCCTGATTTTCTCGTTTGCGCTGGTTGTCAAATACAGGAAAACCACGTCCGCGGATGTCAAGTTCACAGTGAACATGTCGCCGTTCACTATAGTTACGCGGTCAGTTAAGCCGTTCTCATGTATGGTGCTAAGCGCTTTCTTCGCCAAATCCTCTCTCATTTCGACGCCGACGGCTCGGGCGCTAAACGCTTTTGCAGCCATTATCACTGACCTGCCGTCGCCTGCGCCTAAGTCAAACACCACTTCGCCGGGCTTCAACTCAGCCAACTGCAACATACGTTGGATTACTGGAAATGGACTTGGAACGAAAGGCGCAATAAACATTTATTGACCTCAAATGGAGTTAAAGAACACTTTGTTTAAAGCTTTTGCGCATGAGTTCATGCCACGTATGAGTCCCGCTTCGGCATCGGTCTTTTGGCTTCTCCGCATTTCACGCAGCTTTGCGCGCACAGTTCCAAGTATTTCTCCTCGTCTTGTGAGCCTATGGCTTCGGCTGCTTTCTTGCAGAGTGCGCTGGGTTCGGTGCAGCCTTCTTCCTTGCAGAGGCTGGATATGTAAGTGCAAATGTCTTTCACGTCTTTAGGTTCCAGTACAGCGCGGTTTGTGCGCACTAAAAGGCATAATTCCCGCGCCATAACGCAGGTTTTGACGTATTTGATGCGGGCGAGAACTTCTTCACGCAGTTTCTTTCGGCTTATTTCCACTTTTCTAATCCCCTTGCAGGTGCAATGAACGATTATGCAGACTAAGGCTTTTCTTCTCTTAAAAAGTTGTTGATTAAATCAAGATTTACGCGGAATACAGATTGCCATAGCAGACAATGCGCAGGCAAACGTCAACTGCTTAGTTTGCATGTAAAAAATTTAATAAGACAAATAATATCTAATGATATAGATGTAGGTGCACCGCATGGATGTACCATACGCTATACTTGCCTTCGGCGCGGTCTTGTCCAGCGTCCTGATAGCGCTCACTATCATAAGGGCACATCGCTCAAAGGTAAAAATCTACTACGTGGGCAGTATAATATGTGGGCTGGTACTACTGTCTTTTATTTCAGCGTTTTTCCTGCAATTCACTTTAACTATACTTTTTATTTTTATCGCGTTCCTAGCCAGCTTAGCTAGCTATCCAGAAATCAGAGAACACGCTGTGCGGGAAGCCGACCAACAGCAGCGCGAAACAAACGTTACGGAACCACTTAAAGCACGTGACCTGTTATCGTGGAAGGGCTGGTATAAACTCGCGTTCAAATGGGGCATCCTAAAAACCACGGTGTTGTACCTCGGAGTTTACTTGGGAATAGTAATTCCAGTGTTTGCAGGTCTATACCTAATAGGTTTGCGCTTAACGTCCGCCTACATATCTACAGCAATTCTCGCAGTCGTTTTCACCGTTCAATTCTACAGGCAAATCAAGAAAAAACCACATGAAAACACCGAACACGCGCCCCTAGCCAAACCGCCTGCTTAACGCTTTGCGTTCTGCTTCAAGAACCAGCTCGTAAAACCTGTCTGTGAGCTTTGATTCCTTCTCGAGAACGCTGGCTACGTCTTGGGCGCGAACTTTTCTAGCGCTTAAGGCTACAGCGGCGGTTTTCCCGTACTTCGCAATCAACGGCGCAGTCTGCACCGCATACGCGTGCAAGCGCTCCTCAGCCTTAGCCAGCTTCTGCCCCTTTTTCTCTGTCAGCGGCAACGCGGCGTCCTCACCCACCTTCAAAAGCCCTATCGCTTGTGAGCCGCATCTGGGGCACTTAGGCTGCTCAGGCAAGTCTTTAACGCGGAGCATTTCCAAGTAGTCCCAGCAGTTTGTACACACAAAAGTGCTCGTCTCATTCAGCAGCCTTGCCTTGGCGGATTCCACAAGCACGGCGCGCATGCGTTCAGGCGGGATAAGGTCAGTTTTCATGCTTACGCGTTCAATGCCCACACGGGCAACTGGAGTTGCGGTGCCGCCGTTGTCAACTGCTTGCAGGTGGATTTCGCCTTTGCGAATCTTGCTTAGGACTTGAAGTAGCCCGTTCACGTCAAGGTCTTTGGTGAAAACCTCTTTCAAGCCCTCTTCGTAAATCGGCGTATCCTCAAAACTAGTTATCAGCTTCTGGAGGCTGACGTTGCTGAAGTCCGCCCACTTCTTCAACGCTCCAAAGCGGCGTGCCACATGAATCACGCGGCGCTTGAATAAGCCTGTTTTCACAGTTGACCGCGTTACCGTGCCTCTGACCGCTGGCTCAGGCATCGTGCTTAGTTCGTTGATTGTTTCAAGGATGCGAGTGGAGTTAGCTGCGCCCAGCGTCTGCACAAAGATGCGATACGGGTCATGCTGCACGACCATACCGTGCCCCAGCTTTTCAGAAAGCATCTGCCCCAACAGCTGGGCTAAAGCGCGGTTCGTAAGGGAACCGAAGTTAGCGTGGACAATGACAAAGTCTTCCCAGTCTTCGAAGACTATTCGATTCGGCGTAGGCACCGCCAACCCCGCGTGCACCTGCTCAACTGTCTCCGCCAACGCACGCTGCATCGTCTCTTTATCCGCAGGGTACTGCTCACTAAGCAACGCAGCAACTTGCTCAGGCGAAAGCCCCTTGCGCATTTTTTCTTCCACGAACCCGCGTATTGCGGCTACGCCCTGCGCCACTTCGAAAGGCACGGGGATTTCTTCGCCTATCCAGCTGGGTATGGCGCCTGTTGGGTCGTCCACCGCGCGCACGAACACCTTGTCCTCGGTCGTGTGGATTATCTGCCATGGGCTGCCGCGGATGATGAATTTTGTGCCTGCTTTGCCGTACTCAGCCATAAACGCCTCATCCAAGACGCCGATTGAAGTGTCGCTTGAATCATCGATAACGAGAAACTGCTTCTCCTCAGGAATCATGGATAAATTGTTGAAGTAATACTCGAAAAGCGCGTTGGTTCTCGACGGCTTCAGAACTACTTTATCCTCAAAAGAAGCCCAAGCTAACCGCGGGAAGCGCTGGTGCATGTACTTGAGCACTTTTTCCACATCATCTAAATCCAAGTCCAAGTACGGGTAAGCGTTTTGCAGTGTGGTTAGGATTTCGTTGAAGTCTAATCGCCTGTTTTTCAGCAGCAAACCTGCCACTTGATGCGTTAACGCGTCGTACGGCTTAGGCGGGATGCCTACGGGCTCTAACTCTTCCTTTAATGCTCGCTGCGCAATAACCAGTGCCTCCAACGTGTCGTCGGAGTCCATGCCGATTATGACGCCTTCAGCTACGCGCCCGACTCTATGTCCTGCTCTGCCCACGCGTTGAATAAGCCTTGTCACTTGCCTAGGGCTCATGTACTGAATGACTAGGTCTATGCGCCCTATGTCTATGCCCAGTTCGAGGCTGCTGGTGGCGATAAGCCCTTTTAATTCTCCGCGTTTCAAGCCTGTTTCTGCGGCTATCCGTGAAGGCTTAGCGAGAGAGCCGTGGTGTATGGAAACGGGAAAGTCCATGTCCCAAACTTTCAGCCTGCTGGCTAAAACCTCTGAGACAGAACGCGTATTCGTGAACAGAAGCACTGAGCGGCGTTTGCTCATATACTCGCGGATAATTCGTAACCGCGCAGCTACTTCGGGGTGCGTGTAAAGCTTGCCTGCAAGCCGCACATCTTCCTCGGTGGGCTTTGGAAAAAGCACTTTTAGGCGTACCATTTTGGCGACGGGTACGCGGATGATTTCTACTGGGCGGTTGTTGCCGACGAGGAACTGGGCTACTTTGTCGGGGCTGCCTATGGTTGCTGATAAGCCTATCATTTGGAAGTCTCTGCCGACGAGATTTCTTACGCGCTCCAATGCCAGAGATAGTTGGCTTCCGCGTTTGCTGTCCGCCAGCTCATGCACTTCGTCAATTACGACCCAGCGTAGGCTTTGCAGGTGCTGGCGTAGCAACCATCCTGAGAGAATAGCCTGCAGTGTTTCTGGCGTGGTGATCAGGATGTCTGGTGGGCTTCGTGATTGGCGTGTTCGCTCTTTGGTGTCGGTGTCGCCGTGTCTAACTGCGAGTTTGATGTCTAGGTTGTTGCACCACCACTCCATCCGCTCTAGCATGTCTCTGTTTAGCGCTCGCAGCGGGGTGATGTAGAGTACTTTGATGCCGGGGGCTTTTGGCTGTTGAAGTAGCATGCTTAGGACGGGGAGGAATGCGGCTTCGGTTTTGCCTGTTGCCGTAGGCGAGATTAAGAGAACATTTTTGCCTGCGAGGATTTTTGGGATTGTTTTCTCCTGAGGCTCAGTGGGTTTTGGGAATCCTTTTTGTTCCACGAGCCTTCGAACTGGCTTCACAAGCGACTCAAAAACGTTTTCAGAAGATTCCTGCAAATAGCTAAGCCTCAGGTGCTGTGGACATTAGCGGGGAACCCGCGGTAAAAACATTTTGGAGCCTGATTCAAAGAGTTGACATTGCTATCGCGTAAATTTATGCTTTGAATGCAGCGAGTTTCCATGCGAAAACACCAAACAGGGACCCATAAGCTACGGTTACTGCCAATGCATCTCCGGCAAAGCCCCAGCGGAACCTACATGTTCTCACGAATCATCTTCGCCAACCGCTTAATACCCTCTTCGATTTGTTCCTCTGACGGAAACGAAAAATTCAACCGCATCGTATTCTGCCCCTTGCCGTTGCAGTAGAACGC
>CAZYUQ010000111.1:0-5356 GCA_964650565.1 uncultured Candidatus Bathyarchaeia archaeon
CTTCTCTCCCACACCGGTGATTGTCCTGAGCTTGCTCTTCAAGACTGACAAAGGCGCATCCAGCTTGGAGATCGCGTAAGCAGCGTAACTGAAAGAGGAGCGTTTCCCCTCTAACCGCAAGAAGTAATCCAGCTGCTCCAGCATCACGACGACCAAATCGTTTTCCCATAAAATGTCCCTGTAGAGCGTCGGCGGCATCCGCCTACGAAGCCCAAGCAGCCTGGCATTTTGATTAAAAACCAAGTTTAACGAATTATAATAAGCGTCTGTGGCTTGTCCCCACTCGTTCGCTGGATAAATTTCCTCGTACTTCGCCACAAGTTCAGGATGCTTCCCGCTGAGCACCTTGTAGAAGTAGTCTTTTTGCCTGCCAGCCTTCAGCGTCATACCGCCGAAAACCACGAAGTCCACGCCCACATCACGCCCTTTCCGCAATGTTTCAGCAATCATTTCAGGCGTGTCAGTTATGAACGGAATCACGGGGAGAAGAAACATGCCACACGCGACGCCTTCCTTCTTGAACTTGGCAATGGTTTTTAATCGTTCAGTTGGAGAGGGCACGTTCGGCTCAAAAACAGCGCTGACCGCGTCATCCGCCGAAGAGAAACTGAAGCTTACAATCGCCCTGTTCTGCTGGTTAATACGCTTGATTATGTCCAAGTCACGTTCGACAAGCGTGGACTTGGTGAGCACGTGCACTGGCCACCTGTATTCGCATAGAAGCTGCAGGGCTTTGCGGGTTAGCTGGTATTTTTCTTCTACGGGTTGGTAGCTGTCGCCGACTCCGCCGCCCACCATAACATAGCCAGGCTTCAGCTTCACGCGTCTGCCAATAGGCTTCAGTTCTTTGCGCAGGAGTTCCACCGCGTTTGTTTTCACTGCTACGTTCTCGCCGAAGACGCCGTCAACGCGGTAACGCTCCGCACGCCCATCGCAGTACACGCAGCTGTGGCTGCAGCCTCGGTAAAGGTTCATGCCGTAACGTGAAACGAACCATGAATCAATCTTGCCGCGTTTAAGCAGTATAGATTTTGCTTTGACTTCTTGTATTTTCACTTTCGCGTGTACACCTTCTGCTTGTACTTGTACTCGTTGACGCGTAAAAGGTCCATTACTCTGGCGGGTTCTTTTTTCACGAGGTTTCTGCATGCCCTGTAAGCTATCCAGTAAGAGTTGCGGTCGCCACTCTCAACAAGCTCTTGCACTAAGCCGAAAACCAGTTCAGGAAGCTGCCTTGCCAAATCGCTCAAATTGTTCCCCACAGACGCCCGCGGATACGCCGAGCTTTCCCTGAACAGCAACCTCAAAATGGACAATGGATAGTCTGGGTTCTTGTAGAAGCACCTGTTTTCCCTTACTGGACGCAGGGTTTCAGCGACAAACCTGCGCGTGTTCGCGTCTTTGGACACGGCAAGCTTCAGCAGGTAAGCTTTTGCCTCCTCGGGCTTTCTTTGGATGATTTTGCGGAAGAACATCTGAGCGAACTCCCGCGTATCCCAGCTGGGCGACGACGCAGCCGCGTCAAAGAAGGGCAAAACGCGCTCGTAATCGCTGATGCCGTACCATGAGAGGATGCCTAGCGCGACGCCTTTGCTTCCGAAAGCACTGCTTCTCTGGAACATTTCTGAGCCAATCGCGTATACTGCTGCGTTTGCCTCTGTGAGGCGTGAAAACAGGTATTTGCTTAGTTCTTGGATGGTGTAGACTCTGCCGAAAGAAACCCGTTTGCTGTCTGGGATGGCAGCGTAAAGCGCGTCTAGCACAGCGAGCACGTGTGGTATTGCTGAATCGTATTTTTTCTGCAGTAAAGCGGCTACGATGCCGTGTTGTATTTTTGCTTCGATTTCGTTGTTAAGCAGTTTCAATCAGAATCATTCCGTCACACGTTTGTCTTTCGTAAAGGGAACATGAGCTACTCGGTTTTGGCTTAGGTTGAGTATGGGCTTGTGCACTGTCTCCAGCGCTTTTACACCGTGTACAAAGTGAAGTGGGCTGTCAGTCAGCGGGTTCGGCGTCAGTGGATTCGGCGTCTTCTTCTTTCGCTTCCTCATCATCCTTTTCTGTTGTTGTTTTTTCTATGTTTTCTATGAATTCTTGGTTAACTTCTTCCAGCGTCTTAATCTTCTTCTGTCTCTTTTTCAGTTGCCAGTCAAGGGTGAACATTGCTATGTACGGTAAAACCAAGTACAACACGGCGAAAAAGAAGTTGCTGAAAAGAAAAGCTGCTCCTTGTAACTGTTCAAGTAAAGGTCCACCTACGGTTTGTATGGTGTCAAGTATCACGAATGAAACAACTGTTAGGATCAAGCAGACGAAGAACTGGATTAGAATGCTTCGTTCTTTGCCCAGAATAAGGGAGGGGATTACGGATGATAAAACGAAAACCCATGCAAAAGCGTTGATGACAACAATCATGTCAATTCTGGAGACTAGCCATGAACCCAGTGCAGGAAAAGCAAGATCGATGTTATTCACTACCGTCTCCACTGCGGTCGTAGTGAACAGTTGGTAGCTTATCATTAGTGCCCAAGCAACGGATAAGTAAACTGGAGTTGCCCAAATCAGCTTTGCCATGGTTCAATCACATACACGTAAATTAACAGTTTGACCAATAAGCTTTGCGATATTACCGTTGGACACTTCAACAAGTTTCATAATGCGCCAGATTGGCATGAAAGGCTATAAGTACAGGGTTTGTTAGAAACTGCAAGCGGCAAATGCCCTGATACATTACTCATATGAGGCAAGTAGTGGTTGGCAAACGGAGATTCTGCAAAAACCATAAAAGCAAGATAAAAGTGAATAAAGCGCATGACACGCATAATTAAGAGATTATTTACCGTAGCTATTCTTCTGACACTTTTATCCTCGGTGATGGTGGCGAGCACGCGGGCGCTGGTTTTAAATCCGGGAGTTGAAATAGGCGAGGTATTTTATTACGACATAAGTGCTTATTGGAGTTCAAGCGACGAGTACGCATCAATTCCACCAGAGATAGCAGAGTACAACAAGACAGAAACTTTCGAGGTCCGCATATCCAACGTTACTGGATCAAATGTTGGATTATTTTGGGCGATTTATTTTAAGAATGAAAGCTACTTTGGTGAACATGGAACCGTTGATGTAGATTCAGGAGAAGGTTATGGTTTATTCGTGCAGATTATAGCAGGGAACCTTAATGAGGGGAATCTGATACATCCGCTGGGCTCTGATGGAATTACCATAAACCAGACGGTAATCAAGAGCTACGAAAGCGGCAACAGAGAAACAAACCGTATTTTACTGGAGTATTCTAATGCTACAACTGGCGCTAGTGAACGCGATGACCTCTACTTTGACAAGGCACTGGGCATACTGGTTGAA
Source organism: uncultured Candidatus Bathyarchaeia archaeon (assembly GCA_964650565.1). Lineage (GTDB taxonomy): Archaea > Thermoproteota > Bathyarchaeia > Bathyarchaeales > Bathycorpusculaceae > JAOZHU01. The sequence goes on from CAZYUQ010000111.1 coordinate 3,364, forward strand.
TCACATGAGACAGTCACGTACACTGATGGAGAAACGTCAACGACTACTACAGTGTCATGGGAAATCAAGTCGTCAAACGCTTGGGTGATTCCAGAGTTCCCCTCGGCAGTGATTCTGCCACTGTTAATGGCTGTCACAATTATTGCAGCAATCGCCTACAGAAAGAAACATGTAGGCATCGGTAAAACTCTGGTTCCCAGATAGAGGTACGCAAATACTGAAAAGCCGTTGCTTGCCGCTTAAGATGCACCGTGGAAAAGGCTGCGTTACAAAGATAAGTTGGCGTTGTTCAGCGCCGCTTTATCTTTTTTTACACTTCGGCTTTCGACAGAAGTTCCTCTGCATCATTTAGCGAAACGCGATAGAAAACTGCGGTGATTACAGTGGCAATTAATCCGCTCAAAGCCGCAGCTAAGTACGGGTCTATTGACAGGTTAAATAATCCGGGCATTACCGTTGAAATTGCGTAGGGCACAAAGGGCGCCAGCACGGCTAGAGCGACGAGGGTACATGTAAGCAAGTTGAGTATAGCCCATTTTGAACGTATCATTCGTGGTCTAGGAGTTTCAGCGAAGTCAGCGCCTTTTATTCCGTTTGATAACGAAATGGCTCCTATGGCAAATATTAGGAAAATTGGCTCCAAGAACGCGATGATTGTGGCGCGCAGCGACGGCTGATAGAGTATTGCTCCAACGGCACCTGTGATTGTCAAGACCAGAAGTGAGAAGAGAATAATGAAGGAGTATTTGCTTTTCACCAAGTTTTTAGCTGATAGGGGAGAGGCGTAGATTCGCCAAACTGATTGCCCCTCTTCACCTATCATGAAGTTGCCTAAGCTTAGAGCCAAAATGAACGCTGGAAAGATAAAAGTTACCGCCGTCATGGTCAGTGTGAAAGCAACTGGAGGTGTCTCGTTCCCAAAGTTCATCGTTTGCATAAGGGGCACCATGATTACTACGATGGGCACTATGAAAATCGTCATTAACTCTCGCCTACGCGTAAACGCTTTCAGGTCTTTTCTAATCAACGCTGCTTCAACGGCGGAAAATCCGATTCTGCCCAAGAAACCAGTTTTAGGAGTATAAATTCCACGTGAAACAGTTATCGCTGGCGGCTCATAAAGTCCAAACCGCTGGTTCAAGACAACGGCGAGGAAAAACAAGCCTGCGATGAAAGCGAGTGAAAGAGCTAGAAAAAGGAGACCCTCCAGTAGCACGCCAGCAGTTAGAAAGGATAGAGTCATGCCTAGCCACACGAAGGGCACAAACCAAACTGTGCTCTGAACTGAGGCAATGGTTTGGATGAATGTCATGGCTCCAACTCCAGAGGTCACGTAGAAATAAACAGCGTAGAAAATAATGAAAAATAGCAAGGAGCCAGCGAAGCGCACCCACACTGCTGCACGCCCACTGGACTTGTAAACTGCGCCTATGAACCGCACTTGCAGGATTCTGAAGATTTCGGTGATAGCGCTAGCCATGAAAGCTGCACCGAGCAAAGCAAGTGTCGTTAACACTGCTGCGACGACCTGACCGATGACTACGGAGAAAATGAGTATGGTTGAGCCGATGAATATGATTGAAGCTAACGGGAACCCCATCAGATTTGCTAGAATGGATGCTAAAGCGTGTTCTTGCCAAGTTATAGGCAGCCAATACGGCGCTTGAACAGAGAACTTAACGCCGCTGCGCTGAATCTGCTGCATCATCGTGAAAACCAGGTTGTAAATCAACACAAGAGTGGGTAATGAAAGAAAGAGACTTAAGGTTCCCTGCTGGAACAGCAGCAAAATATCTGGTTCGGACGCTGCAACGAAGTTGTACACAACACAGACCAGTATGCCAACTGCCACGCCGATAGCTAAGGCAACCCAGTAAGCCCAGTAAGCTAAGAACTTGTTCTCGTGGAACTTTGTGATTTTGCGTCCCCTGATTAGCCTGCCAGATTTCCTGTCGACATGCATCAGGGTGAGCACGTTTTTCCAGTTCATTTC
>CAZYUQ010000112.1:0-5328 GCA_964650565.1 uncultured Candidatus Bathyarchaeia archaeon
CCTAGTCGTAATCTGGGCTGGCTCAGGAGAAGTAGATCATGTACATCATCAAGCATACGGCGGCGCTGACTTCTTACCAGTTGAGACTTCAGGCTCTTATGCGCCTACAGAACCAACAACATCTTCAACGGACAACGGAGGCACATCAACAGATACAATCACAGTAGCGGGAGTGGCGGCTGCAGCCATAATAGTTCTTACCGCAGTTAGCGCATTGTTAATCAGGAAAAGAAGCAAATAGTGCGCTCACACCCTACTTTCCCTCTTTTTGTAAACACGAGAACAAAATACCCCCTGTATCCTCGCCTAGCCCCGATAACTAAAAGTTTTTCTGCAAATAAAGAATAGTTAAGGTTTAAACTGTTGTTTCAGAAATACTAAAGGGTAAACTGGGAGGGAGAGTAAGCAGCATGTCTGTTCCACGCCGCGCACGCGGAGTCAAAGTGCTCAAAGCCGTTTCCTCACCTCTCAGGCTAACCATCCTAAACCTGCTCTTCGACAAAGGCGCACTCTCATACACTGAGTTAATGACTGCGTTGAAGATGAATCCAAGCCGAGACGCAGGCAGATTCGCGTACCACCTGAAATTCCTGCTCAAAGCCGACCTGCTTGAGGCAGACGCAGACGCCAAAAAGTACTACTTAACTGAACTGGGCAAAATGGTCATCGACGTAGCAGACAGAGTCGACAAAAAAGCCCACAAACGCCGCGGAATGCTCGTCCGCACATCGCATTACACGCTAGAAGAATTCGACGCCAACAAAATCGCCCACTCACTAATTAAAGAGGCGAAAATGCCCGCGGAACTCGCACAGAAAACCGCTAAAGACACGGAAAAGCTTCTGCTTAAATCAAAAACTAAGTACTTGACTGCGCCTTTAATCAGGGAAGTAGTAAACGCCCTCTTAATTGAAAAGGGACTGGAAGATTACCGTCATAAACTGACGCGGTTGGGCATGCCAGTCCACGAAGTAACCAGCCTAATCGACGCCAAAGCCGCCACTGAAAACTCCGAAGCCATGCTGACCGAAGCGGGAAAAACCGTGCTCAGAGAATACACGCTTCTGAACGTTTACCCCCGAGACATCGCTGACGCGCAAGTGTCCGGCTCCATCCACGTTAACGGCTTAGGAACGTGGCTTCTGAAACCCAGCGAAGTAATGCATGACCTGCGGTTCTTCTTCCAAAACGGCATCCGAACAGACCCGCCCCTTCAACTTTCTACTCAGCCGCCCAAAAGCTTCGAAGCCGCATTAGCAACTTCCTTCAACGCTCTCTTGCACGCCAGCAGAGAAGTAAACGCGACACAAACATGCGACTTCTTCAACGTGTTCCTCGCGCCTTACGCCAAAGGCTTGGACACAGCGAAAATAAAGGAAAGCTTGCGCCTGTTCATACTCAACGTGAACCAGCACGTGGACGCCGCATTGGGGTTGGAGCTTTCCATTCCAAAGTTCGTTGCGGATAAACCAGCGGTTGGACCAGAAGGCAAAACATGCGGCAGGTACGGAGAACTCGCTGAAGAAAGCCGCCTGTTAGCAGAGCTTACCGTGGACATATTCACGGAAGAAAGCACGCTGAAACCCCTGCTTAACCCGAAAGTCATAGTGAAAATCACCAATGACGCCTTAGCAGATGAAAACGCAAAGGCAATTCTCTTGAAAGCTCACCGTTTAGCCGCGGAAAAGGGCACACCATACTTTGCCAACACGCTGCAAAAACGGAAGTACGCGGCTTTTTCTGCTTCAGGCTGCAAGTTTGAGGCAGATTTAACTGACGACTGGGAAACCGACACGCTGAGAACAGGCTGCATAGGCTACGTAGCTGTTAATTTACCCAGAATCGTCCATGAAAGCGAACGAGACAAAAACAAGTTTTTCGAAATTTTAAGGGAACGCTTCGAGATGGCAGCACGCGCCTTAATAATCAAGTACCGCGCGCTTAGGCAGCATGGCAAAAAGTCGTTTCCATTCTTGGCGCAAAGTACGAACGGCGACACTTACCTCAGGCTTGATAACTGCTCCAGAATAATCGGCATAGCTGGCTTCAGCGAGTGCGTGGAAAGCTTCTGCGGAAAACCCTTAAACAACGAAGAAAGCGGCAACTTCGCAGAGGAAATAGTTCAAAACCTGCTGGCGTTCAGGCATAAAATTGGCAGGAAATATGGCAAGCGCTTGTTCCCAGTGATACTGCGTGACGCTGAAGCCTCTGAACGCTTGGCGCAGATGGATGTTGAAAAGTACGGCGTTGCCAAAGTTAAGTTTTCAGGAACCAGAGACAAACCCTTCTACGCCACAACTCGGCGCATGCGGCTGCAAACAGGCAACTTTCCATACATCCCATCGGAAACGTTAGACGCAGAACAGAAACTAAAAGGCTTGAACACGGGAGGCAGCCTCAGCATTATAGAATTAGACGAGATACAGTACACGCCAGAAGAGCTACTAAGCGTAACGAAGCAGCTGGTTGAGAAGCAAACAGCCGAGTTTTTCACTTACAACCGAAAAATCACGTACTGCAACAACTGCAAAAAAAGCTGGTTCGGCGCATTACACAAGTGCCCCTCATGCGGAGCCATAAGTACCATGGTAACTTTTGACAGATTCGCCTCTTCCTAAACAAAGGGTCATTTGGCGGCGCCTAAAACCAACGCTAGAAGCGCCATACGGACTACCACGCCGTTCCACACTTGCTGGAAGTAACGCGCCTGCGGGGTCTTATCCACCTCCGCGGCGATTTCGTCCACGCGCGGCAACGGATGAAGAATAATCAAGTCCTTTTTCGCTGCGCTCAGTGTTTCAAGGTTTACCTTGTAGATGCCCTTGACTTTGGCGTATTCTGCTGGGTCTGGGAACCGTTCCTTCTGTATCCGCGTAACGTACAGCACATCTACTTTCGGAATTACTTTTTCCAAGTTTGAGTCTTCAGTTACCCTGATCTTGTTTTGTATCGTCCGAAGCACTTCGCGCCGCATGCGCAGGGATTCAGGCGAAATCAGGTACAAGTCGATGTTGTAGAGCGAGAGCGCGTACGCAAGCGAATGCACGGTTCTGCCGTACCGCAAGTCACCAACCAACGCAATTTTCAACCCGTCAATTGTCCCTTTGTCCTTCTGCATGGTGTACAAGTCTATAAGTGCCTGTGTCGGATGCTCTTCTGAACCGCTGCCGCCGTTGATTACAGGAACTTTAGCAAGCTCCGCGGCAAGCTTCGCGGCGCCGTCAAGCGGATGCCTAAGCGCGATTACGTCCGCGTAATTTTCCACGGTGCGCACGGTGTCCGCGAGGTTTTCGCCTTTGCGTACCGAAGCGATTTCAGCTTCAGCGAAGCCTATCACGGAACCGCCTAGTTTGAGCATTGCGGCTTCGAAGCTGAGGCGCGTGCGGGTGCTGGGTTCGAAGAATAGGGTAGCGAGGATTTTTCCTTTAAGCATGTCTGCGCCTTGCGTGGCGATAGGCTCCATAGTTTTGCTTTTGTCTAGGATGTAAGTGATTTCTTCGCGTGAGAAGTCTTCGATTGAGATTATGTCTCTTCCTTGGAACTTCAAGCAGTGCACCTAGGAACAAGAAAGCCTGTAACTGCTAAATAACACTTTTTGTTCAGGGTTTTTGGAGTGTTTATGTTGAGTCGTAGGCTGTCATGCGTATTGGGATTAGGCCAGAGTGTTTTAATCAACTGAAACAATTTTGATTCTTGAAGGAATAGTGCAAACTAAATCTTTGCCCGTTAGTCTTCTGTGTATTCCTCTTCTGCAAGTTCAACAGATACCGTATCGCTATGAGCATTTTTCTTATTGCTCTTCATCTTTTTTGGCTTCATTTCTCTTCCTTGCATGAAGGCGTTTTCAGCCGCCGTTATTTCATCTTCATCAAGCATTTTTTCTCTCTGTTCATCATCATAAATGTCTTCAGTTTCTGGCTCTTCTTGTTTTTTCACATCGGCGGTGTCAAAATGTCTTATCTTTCGTTTTTTACTCACACAAGCACCTTCAAAAATGGAAGGTGTTACACACTTATATTGTTGCTGTCCGCAAAGCATCCTTGTTATAGTAAAAATATATGTGTGTTTGAGGTATAGTCAATATAGCCGGGTTGGCGAGTAAAAGGTGTTATAGTGTATATATGGTTCTTTATTTCTCTATTCGGTTTCATCGCCACCTTGCCTCTGTACTTTTTGTCACTCGAGCATCTAAAACTTGGGGCTAAATACGGTGAAAAGAAAGGGAAAAAAATTGGCGATGTTTACGGTGTCATTTCAGGGTGGAGCTTTTTCATCTTCTGGTTCGGAATATGGTTTTCTCCTCAAAGCAGATTCACAATACCCCTGCTTCAGGAGCCGATTATTAGCTTCCCAGTGCTTACCATAACAATTCACTTGATTAACTTAGTTGTGTTCATACCTTTTTTTGCAGCAGGCGCCTGGTTTGGAATTAAAGGCGTAACCGAGACAACTCTGAAAGTAGCTGAAACACACAGACCTCTGAAGATTATTACAACGGGAGTCTATTCTATTGTTAGGCACCCGCAGTATTTTGGCGGATTGTTGGCGCATATAGGGTTTTCTTTCCTTTTGTCAGGATTATATTGCTTGCTTTCAACTCCGTTGATAGTCTTGCTTGTCTATTTAATTTCAAATAAAGAAGAAAGTGAGCTAACGAAAGAATTCGGGCAAGACTACTTGAATTACAAGAAGAAGACACCTATGCTATTGCCTATATAATACGCGACTTTGGGTAACTTGTGCACTCGATTATTCACCGATTACCCCTGCTCTGTAAAATAACCCTATTTTCTAGCTGCTCAGACTTAAGTGTAAGGGGACAAAAGTTTAATCGCTCCGTGTGCAGAATAACTGGAGTAGTCTAACCCAAATTGTTCTGGGATAAAAAGTGTGGAGTGGTCGCATTCAATGACGCAGGACTTCAGCGGAGAATTGAAAAACCCTTGCGCTACAAAGAAAGAATTTTGCATTAACTGCCATAGCCATTTCATGACGGTCAGACCGAACATAAAAAGCGTCGTCGTCACGCGGCATTTCTTTAAAGACTTCAAGGACGCGGAGGAAGTGCGGGCTATCGTGAAGGAAGTGCTTAATTGTTCCAGCGCGGATTTTTATGAGCTTCACAAGTTTGAAGAGCACATAGCGGGAAATATGATTTTCAGAGCCAAAAAAGAAGGCATACACATAGTCTACGGCGTGGACCGGAACATGCGACTTGTATTCTTGCGTGCGTTTAGAAACTTTAAGGAATATGAGAGATTCTTGGAAGACAAAAAAGAAATCCACAACCTGATTAGTCATAGTTAGGAGAGGAAACAGTTTTGGAAG
>CAZYUQ010000113.1:0-5184 GCA_964650565.1 uncultured Candidatus Bathyarchaeia archaeon
GCTCTTTTTGGATAATGGGGCTGCTGAGTGTTTATTTTTGTTCAGTACAGTTCATTTAAGTTTATTTATGTTTTTAGGCGCTGAAACAGACTTCTCTGCGCCCAATGGACAATTAGCGTGATTAATCATGAAACGCTTGCTCAGGGGTGTGTGCTGCATGAAAACGGACTGTGGCGTAATAGTTTGCAGGCATTGTGCTATATTGCTTAAATAATGCACAGCCTTACCTTAAATGCGATTTAAGATGAGACTTCGCCGTTTAGCCACTATCTGCATCGTCAGTGTATTACTGCTGTTGCTTGCGCCGGTTTATGAGGCGCACTGCCAAAGCTACGTTGAATACAAAATTCAAGTTAACGGCGACGGCTCGGCTGATTGGATAATAACTAGGGTTTCAGGCATCGACACCGATATTGATGTAGTTGGTTTTCAGGAACGGGTCGTGGCGCTTGTTGACGCGGCAGTAGGCGCAACGCAGAGGGAAATGGCGGTGGATGAGGATTCGCTGCAGATGATAGATGAGATTAGTTGGGATACGCAATCCAGAAAAACCGTGTACGCTTTCACGTGGCAAAACTTCAGCAGCATTGAAGCTGGCAAGATAACATTCGGCGACGTGTTCGGCGTAACGGGTTTCTTTGGGCAACTCTACGGTGAAGGTGCGCTGCGAATTAGCTATCCATCAACATGTGCTGTGGTCTCGGTTTCTCCCCGAGCGGACGAGCGCGACGATTCAAGTCACACGCTTAAGTGGCTTGGAACCGACTACTTCATCAACGCTGAGCACGAAATAGTTTTGGTGGATAACTCCCAGAGCGCGAGTGGCGGTGACTGGCAGCAATACGCAATAGTAGGTGCAAGCTTGACAGTGGCGGCTACCGCGTTATTGGTTGGCTTCTACGTTTTCAGGCAGCGAAGGGCGAAAACCAGAGCCTTCCAGAAAGCAGCGTCTGCTGGGATGCCGCGTGTTGAAAGTGACGAAGAGAAAATAATCAAAGTCGTTCGCTCTTCAGGCGGTAGCATGCGGCAATCTGCCGTAACTGAGCGGTGCAGGTTTTCCAAGGCTAAAACAAGTCAACTTTTAGCTGCGTTGGAGCAGAAGGGAGTAATAAAAAGATATAAGCGAGGGCGAGACAAAATCGTCACGCTTACCGAAAAGGTAATAGGTGAACAATAATGGAAAAACTGTATTCCACAAAGCTGCAACATGTAGTGTTCGCAGTGGTTTTTGGGTTACTTGTGCTTTTCCCGATTCAAGCTGTTTTAGTGCAGGCTGCCAGCGGTACAACCGTAAGCTCTATTCCATCCACCACCACGCCTGATTTAGGCGAAACCTTCACTGTCAACATAACGGTCAGTAACGTGCAGAACTTGTATGGCGTTGATGTTGAGCTTAGCTGGAACGCGTCAGTTCTTCAAGTGTTAAACGTGGATTCGCGTTTAGGCGTGGAGTCGCATGCTGACGGCCTCCTCCACGAAATTTTACCTGACGCCGAAATAGACGTTGTAGAAGACGATGTGTCAGCCGAGACAGGTAACTATCATATTGTGGCTACGTCTGTTCGTCCAGCGCCTTCTTTCAGCGGCAGCGGAAACATTGCAGTTCTCACGTTCAACGTAACGAGCTTAGGGCACTCTGGATTTGCCTTGGAGACAGAACTTGCTGATTACCCTGCTTCTGGCGAACCAGCAAACCTTATTGAGCATACAACTAATGCTGGTGCCATAAACGTAATTCCCGAATTTCCCAGCCTAATCGCAGTTGCCCTGCTCTTGGTGCTTGCCACAGCCGCGGTAGCCTTTTCCAAAAGGCACCTGAAACCCACCGCACAAATAACCTGATTCCGCAACGTGCGGTGCTAGTAGCGATGATTTGGCATTAGGTTCTAAACGTTAAAAGCGTTCGCAAGCATTTGTCTAACGTATGGATGAGAAGTTTGCAGGCAGAAAAAAGAATCTGGACGAAAAACCTTGCAGTTATTCTGATTTTAAGTGCGGTTGGTAGCGTTACCAGCATACTTGTTGGGTATTCGGGTCGTTTGCTGTCGATGCTTGCGCCGTTTTCTTTTGTTGTTTCGCAACTGCTGTCTGGACTACATGTGTTCTGGCTTGTTTTGGCAGCGCTGTTAGTGCGTACTCGCGGTTCAGCTACAATTGCTGGTGCGCTGAAGGGGCTGATTGAAGCGACATTGTTTAGTCACTTAGGTGTTTTTTCATTTGTTGTGTCCTTAGTGGAAGGCGCCATTGTTGGCCTCGTTTTTGCCATTCTAAAAAAGAAACATAACTTCACGGTTTACATCGCTGGCGGCCTATCCTCAGCCAGCAACCTCATAATTGTCCAGTTTTTCATTTCGCCGGCTCCGCCACTCTTGATTTACGCTTTAGCTTACTTCGCTGCTTTCCTGTCGGGCTTACTTTTCGGGGGCTATCTGGCAATCAAAGTGCTAAAAGTCATACCTGATAACATTCAAGCAGCGGTCATTCAACCTTAAATGTCCACTCAAATTTAATCATGTTATGCTGAAAGGCTGCGTTTTTCTCCAGTTCCCTGAATGATGCGTTCTGAGTGACGGGGGTAGGATAGCTTCAGAAGGTTAAGGTTTTTGTGGGTGTTTGTTGAGTAGCCGTTTTTTGTTGATTATTACGAATGCGGTTGCCGTCAGCACTAATGCAGGAATTAACCATGAGGAGTACTCTGGAATGACGCCGTTTTCATCAGTCTTCACAAACCAAAAATCACCATAATAAACCGTTCCAAAAGCCTCAAGTCCCATCTCCCAGTTAGTATTGTTCCATGTGCCTGCTATTCCGTATCCCCCGTCAGAGGTCGCGACTACTGAGCATGCCCAGTCGTTGCCTGTTCCTCCGTATGTCTGGTTCCACTCCATGTTTCCATCAGCATCAGTCTTAACGAACCAAACATCACCACCCCAATAAAAACCGGGTCCAACACCAATCGAGCTTGTGTAGCCTGCTATTGCGTATCCCCCGTCATGCGTAGCAATCAACGATGTAGCCGAGGCAGCCTCTGTTCCTCTGTATGTCTGGTTCCACTGTGCATCACCAAGTGTGTCGGTCTTTATCAACCAAAAATCGCCACTAGTATTATTAATAACATTAGTAGTGCCTGCTATTGCGTATCCACCATCAGATGTTGCAATCACTGAGCATGGCCAGTCATCTCCTACGCCTCCGTATGTTTTGTTCCACTGCATGTTTCCAAGTGCGTCAGTCTTAACTAAACAAAAATCACCATTAGTAGTGCCTGCTATTGCGTATCCACCATCAGATGTTGCAACTAACGAGTAAGGCGTGTCACTGCCCCATGTTTTCCCGTATGTTTTGTTCCATTGCATGTTCCCTGAGGCATCAGTTTTAACCAACCACACATCACCGAGAAAAGCGCCCCAACCACCATTAGTAGTGCCTGCTATTGCGTATCCGCCATCAGATGTGGCAATTAGCGAGTACGCCATGTCATACAGTTGACTTCCGTACTTTCTGTCCCATTGTATGTTTCCAAGTGAGTCAGTTTTAACCAGCCAGAAATCAGTCAAGCCAGCACCACCACTAGCATAAGTGTATCCAGCTATTGCGTAGCCACCATCAGCGGTCGCAACCAAAGAGGAAACCCAATCACCTCCCAAGCCTCCGAACGTTATGTCCCACTCCATATCCCCAAACGCGTCAATCTTCACCAACCGAAAATCATAGTTATCAGTACCCGCTATTGCGTATCCGCCATCAGACGTCTCAACCATCGCGCAAGCCCAACTGTTTCCTGTACCATAGCTTCTATCCCACATAGAAACTGCTCCAACAGAAGGAAACAACAAGGAACATAACAAAACACAAAGAACCACGCTAGAGAGGAGTAATTTCATACGCAACAATACCCCCTCATTATTACATTTCAAATATAGGCGTAAAAAACTTTGCGGTAACCCAACTCATGCGAACTACCCATCATATTTGGAGCCTAATAGAGGTTCTATGCAGAAACCTATAGGGGGTCTACCCGCAGTGCTCCCAGCAGAACTATATAAAGGAAGTATATATAAGGGGTGTATAGACTACACCAAGCACTAGTACACGCCTCAGCTTATAGCAAACATATAAGCGAAAATAGTACACTTTGTCAAGTGAACCCCTATGTTGCCCGAAAATGACCCAGTCAACAGCATCCTGCAGCCCATAATCGGTCCATGGTACACTTCACTGGAAAACCCGCAAAAAGCACAAGAACAAATACTAAGTGAGCTACTCCAAAAATACGGACCCACAGACTACGGCAAAAACCACAACGCGCTACAAACTAGGGGTATAACTGAATTTCAACAGAATTTTCCGATAATCAACTACAAAGGGCTTCTACCTTACCTAGCACAGGTCGAAGAAGGCAACTACAAGGCTATTTTGCCTGAACCACCCGAATGCTGGGTAATGACCAGAGGTTCAACAGGCACAGCAAAAGTCCTACCCGCCACGCCAACACACCTGAAGCAAATTTTCACATGCGGTGCAAGAGCCTTAATACACTACGCGTTAAGAACGCAAAACTTTGAAACCTTCACAGGCAACATCCTCAACCTGAATTTTCCATCATCCGTTCACACGATGACCCATGATGGACGCGAAATCACCTACGGCTACAGCTCAGGAACCTACGCTAGGCTCAACCCAATGTTCAACCAAGTCAGCCTGTTGCCAAGGCAAGAGGAAATAGACAAGTTAGGCTCAGAAATCACCCAAGCAGACTGGGAAAAACGCTTCGAGCTAGTCTACCAGCAAGCAAAAGACAAAAACGTTACAGCCACAATGGGCGTAACACCCGTAATCCTATCGTTCGCAAGATACATGCATAAGAAACACGGGAAGAAACCCGCAGACCTCTGGAAACCCCAAGCACTATTCTGCACCAGCGTACCTAAAATCCAATTTAAATACAAACCCGTCCTCCAAAAATACTTCGGACCAGCACCAGTCGTGGAAATGTACACCGCAACAGAAGGCGTTTTCGCCCAGCAACTAGACGAACTGCCTTACGTTACGCCTAACTACGACAGCTACTTTTTTGAGGTGGTAACTGGCAAAGGCACGAAAATGTTGCATGAGCTGAAACGCGGCGAATGGGGCAAACTCGTAATCTCTTCCTGCATGTTTCCCCGTTACGATATTGGCGAC
>CAZYUQ010000114.1:0-5158 GCA_964650565.1 uncultured Candidatus Bathyarchaeia archaeon
TATGTAATCAGTGCCGCTTACCGGATCAGCGAATGGCCCCCAAGCTGTTCCTGTTCCTTTTTGGAACGATGCCGTGCCGTCTCCCATTACAGTGAGCATCCAACAGTTAGCAGTCGGAGCAGTGCCACCTGCTGGTGCCTCCCCAAATGATATACTGCAATCAACGCACATTTTGAAATAGTCGCCTGCGTCATTGGTGGTGTCAGTCATAAATTCGACAAGCCAAGCTTCATTAATTGCTGGAGTCGTACCCCATTTGTCTCTGAAAAAGCTATCAGTCATTGTCCAGCCATCGTACAGGAAATCTTTGTAAGAATCTGTGTCCCATTCGCCTGCAGCCGCTGTTCCGTCAATAGTAGCGTCCACTGTGCCAGGGCCAATGTCGAATCCGTAGCCTTCTTTTGCAGCGAAAACGGTTCCTGCCAAGATAGTGCATATAGCCATTATACTCAAAGCTATCAATATTGCTTTTTTCATTCTTTCCTCTCCCTGTTTAATCGTGGTTCACAGTTATGAGAGCCAAATGTTTAAAAGTTTTTCTATAATTCAAAAGTGGCAAGACAGCAGAGTTGACAAGAAAAATCCGTTAAGCAAGCAAGATTTGCCATCGTTGCAACGCGATTTAGGCAGGCTTCACGTCGGAGAAATGCCTGAAAATTAATTGATGGCAAAGCCATGGGAAAAAATAGAGATAGATGAAAGTTTCATCTGCACTACAGAACATCGGGATTGCAGTCTCATTTAGTTTGCAGTTACGCTATCCAATTTTTAAGCCGAGCAGAAAGCCCACCAAGAAGCTACCGATGAACGGGAGAAGCGAAATCAAACCGACAAGCCACGACGCCGCTTGAGATGCACCGCCAAGCCAACCTGCTATTGCGCCCCAGAGAGCACTGAAGTTTATGCTTATCACGTCGCTTGTGCCCAGATAAAGCAGTACGATAACAAATATGCCTATGAGAACTAAAAAGAGCTTAGCTAGCTTCTTAAGCGCAAAGCCCAATATGAAACCGCCAACCGCACCTAGTCCAAGCTGAAAAGCAAGAGGGGAAAATATTTCACTCATCTAATCTGCCTCACCAGACTATGCTAACGCAAGTTCGGTTTAAAACCCTTTTGCGTAAACCACTCTGCTCAAACACACTGCAAGCTAAGACGAATGCCAGTCCTCAATCAGGTTCGCTGCTTCCCAACAGCACTTCTCCAGTCCATAACGCCTAAGCGGCTTAGTTAAATGTCGCTGCGACCTATTAGCCGTCACGTACAACCCTGTGTTCAACCCGCGGTCCACAGCAACAGCAGTTTTCTCTAAACCACTACTAAACTTCGAACCGCATTTCTCACACCTGAAACCTTGATTTTTTCCCATAGACTTCAAACGCTTGCCACATTTCGGGCACAATGGATTTTGATAACGCAGCTGTGGCACAAGCGCAGCGACGCGGATTTTTTCAAGGTTCACAGTCAAAGGCTTACCCTGCGACGGCTTGCGCACAGCACCATAAACTTCGACGCTGTCGCCTACAGTAAGCTTTGCTGCCACTTTGCGGAGAGAGCCCGTGGGTTCATAAGCTGCGCAGTCCACTTCGCCGCTTTCGTCTTTAATGGAGAAAATCACGTGCCGTAAAGGAATAATCCGCGGATTCTGCGATACAACACCTTTGACGATAACTGAGTTATAGGGTTTTATCTGGTTTAACGTGTGTACCTCTTTGAGGTGCGCGTCTGTGCCTTGGTTGGTGCGGAAAATTACCCAGCGCTCCACCTTTTCCAGCGGCTTAACTATCGCAAAAGCTTTCTTCACGATTCCCGGTGTTTCACCTCTGATGCCGAAAAGAATGGGGTCGGGTCCCCGCGGCGTGATTATTACCCTGCCTTTCTCTGTATCCACGTTGTTGAACGTGTACGGTTGCGTCAGCTTGTCCATTTCGAAAATGGAAGCTTCATCAACTTTTCTTTTTGAACCGCAGTTTTCTGCTGTGCGGTACGCTATCAGTTCATAGGTGTGATCGCCTTTGAGGGGTTCGCCGATGGCTGCTAACGCGCCGATTATGCCTCTGCAAGTGTTAAAGCCTAAGGCTTCGCCTTCAAACTTCTCTATGAGCGCCGTGGCTTCCTTCAGGGTTACGATGCCAGTTATGGCGCTTTTCGCAAAAGCCGTGACCTCTTCTGGAACTGCAACCTTTGTAAGAAAAACGATTCCCGGGTCTGTGCCTTTGAAGTTGAGGTCAGCGTGTTCTTCCAGCAAGCGTATGGCCGTTTCCTTGATTTGGCCTTCTAATCCTTTGTCATGCTCGATTCTCAGGCAGAGGGCACCGTTGCCTCTTGTCTTCCAAGGCACATTAGGGTTAAGCCTGACCAAGCGCGGGTAGTCAAAGAATTTGACGTCCAGTTTTTCCAGTTCTTCCACAAGAAGCGCAGCCACGTAAGTGGTGCAGCCTCCTCTTGTTGAGTCCGTGTCATCGAAGCCTATGTGCATTGTTTGTTTTTTCATCAGCGTAACCTGTCTTGCAGACTATTGGGTTGCAGTGGGTAAAAAGAGTATTTGAAGCGTGAACGTTGCGGCGGCAATAGCGGAGGTTGTAGGCAAAACTGCTGCTACTTAACCGTTGTGCGAAGCAGAATAAAGAAAGGGGAAGTTGCTATTTTTCTTCGACGACTATCATTGTCAGGGTGGAGCGCACTTTGTCAAGTCGCCTGATGCGCCATGTTACGGTTTCTTTAAGTTTATCCATTGTATCTGCCTTAACGCGCGCAACTATGTCGTAGACTCCGTAGACGGCGAAAGAGTCATCCACGCCCTCGACTTTTTTCAGTTCTTTCAGGACGTCAGCCTCGGAACCTATCTCGGTGTTTATTAACACAAACGCTGTAGGCATACAAACTCCTCATATTATGTTGTCTCATTCTGAATTAAAATGTCTTTCGCAAAAACCCGCACTTACCTGTTGTGAGGGCTGAAGTGCTGAAAACGTGGCGTTGCAGGGCAGTTGTTGACAAGTTTTCGTGTGTTATAGTCCTGAAGTTGCTGTTTAATCGCGGTTCGGATGGCAAGGTAAGTTTTTAACGGAGGGCAAAGATAAGTTTTGATGGTGTGTAAGGGCTATAATAAGCACAAAGAAAGCAGTAAGCATAATGTTAATTTCTACGGTAATTTTAGCATGTTTCAGTTTGTTGCCAGCGGAGGCAGCGGATTTCGAGTTTTACGACGGCTTTGAAACTGGGCTGGATAAATGGGATGGCATATTACGCGGGTTTGAAGAGGACCCAATAATAAATAACACGTTTGCTCACAGCGGTAGCTGCTCACTGTACTGCTATAGCAATCATGGTCTTTACAAAACTATTCCCCTGTCAAACGTGGTAGATATCCAGTTTTACTACAACCTCGTGTACATTGACGACGCGGATTGCCAGACTTCTCACGTAGTGGATGTCCGTAACACGGAAAAATCCAGAGTTTTTGCAGCAGTGTACATGTATGGCGAAAGCAACAGTGCTCCTGCGCGTATTGAACTTAAACATCTCATTAACGGCGAGTTTCACTACGTGTGGAATGGCAGTATCCCCTACGAAGCATGGAACCCAACAACATGGCACTCAATAAGACTGAGAGTTTGCCTAGAAAGCACTGAGACAGCAAACGACGGCTCTTATCAGGTCTGGCTTGATGACGTGAACATAATTAACATCACAGATGTGGATACTGTTGACAACGGCGCAGACCAAGTGCAACTTGGACAACAGAGTACATTTCATGCTTACGCCTATTTCGACGATGTCACTATATTGGCAACCAAAGCAGAGCTGCCAGAAGCGCCTGAATTCCCACTTTTTGTGATCGTGCTGATCATTGCAGTGGTTGTGGTGGCAGTTTTAATCTTGGCTAAGAAATTGCTGTCGAAAAAATCGGGACGGACACGTTGAAACTTTATTGCAAAAAGCCCAGATGCAACTGTAAAACTTGTTGGGGCGTTTCGAACGTTCGAAGAAGCAGAAAAACTGCCTCGAAGGGGACATTCGCTTTTCCACTCAGCAACTCATCAGCAACAACAGGATTCCGTGAGGAGGACACAAGCGCCTGCAAAGAATTGCGTAGTTGCCAGAAAGGGAAAAAAGCGAAAAGGTTTTGTGGCGAAATCAGTTTTGTGCGGCGTCTTGGAATGTTATCAGTTCAACGTTTAACGCTGGCTTTACTGCTTCTGAGATTCTTGCGGCGACTATGCGTTTTATGTTTTTGTCAGCTGCCACGTCGATTATTCGCTGGGTGATTATGCCGTCGAATATTATTGTGTCAACGCCTTTTGCTTTTTGCAGTTTTTCAGCTAGTTGGCTTACTGGTAAACGTTCCATTTGTTCAAGTTTTTCGTTGAGGAGAACTGCTTCAAGCGTGCCCTGCAACGCTTTCACGCCGTGGTTAATTGCTGCGGGAAGCGCTGTTTTTGGGCGTTCCTTCTTCGGCTGCTTGAAAAGCTCGGACACGGCCACTTTACCTTCTAGGGCTTCAGTGATTTCTTTGCAGTTGCATTCTTCGATTTCTTTTCCTCTGGGTGCGCGTCCAACATAGCGTACGCCAGTGACCTGCAATAGCTCTTTAAGGATCAAATCTCCACCTCTGTCGCCGTCCAGCAGCGCTGTGCATTCTTTTTCTTTCGTGAGTTTTTTTATTGATTCGGGGATTTTGGCGCCTTCAAGTGCTACGGCGTTGAGTATTCCGCAGCGCATGAGGTTGATTATGTCTGCTCTGCCTTCCACGATAATTACTTCTTTTGAGGTTTCGAGTGCTGGTCCTGCTGGCAGGTCTTCTGGTCCGTATTTTTCGACTTTGCCGATTTTCATGGTGTCGCTGATTTCTTTGTAAACCTCGTCCACGGTGGGCATGGATTCGATGTTCCATTTGTGGAGGATTTCTTTGGCGCGGTCGATTATTACTTTGCGTCTGGCTTCGCGGATGTCTTCGATTTTGTCTAGGTTGACTTTTGCGGAGCAGGGTCCTACGCGGTTTATGCTTTCTATGCTTGCGGCTATTAACGCGGTGCTGACGCGGTCTAGGCTGGTGGGTATGGTTATTGTGCCTGTGGTGCGGTCGTTTTTGGAGTGTAGTTCGATTTCTATTCTTCCGATGCGGCCTGTTTTCTGGAGTTCTCTGAGGTCAAGT
>CAZYUQ010000115.1:0-5123 GCA_964650565.1 uncultured Candidatus Bathyarchaeia archaeon
TCTTTATACACACTAAACACCCATATAAAGGTTCACACACACCATAAGCATACTCAAACATACAGCAACCGCGCCCGTATTCCATTTAGTACATAAATTAAATAAGCCAAAACGGGGAAAAGGTCAAGATAGAACAAGCAACCAAGGGAAAAGCATGGCTGAAAAGTACCAAAAAGGAATTGTACAACGCATAATCAAAAACTTGCTAGACATCCAACTTTTACGGCTGGTCAACACGCACCCTTTATGGGGGTATAAGATAAAAAAGAAACTGGAAACAGAATTCCACATGAAAATAAGGCATGGAGCCCTCTACCCCATGCTTAACCGCCTAGAGCGGCAAGGTTTTCTCACAAGCCAGAACCAGCGTCAAGGCGGAAGAACTCGAAAGGTGTACACAATAACGAAAAGCGGAAAAGACTATCTGCAAGGCTACTACGAAATACTCAAGAAACAACTGGAAGACGAAAGCCTCACCTAGCTTTTTGTGCCTCACAACTTTGTCTTCAAAAAGTTTCGGATAAGCGAAATACGCGATAGGCATCAACGATAACTTCGATGCAAAAGCTTTTATCTTCAAAGAACGAGACGAAATCAAGGAGGGAAGAGTAAGTGACCTTAGAAACAAACAAGACTTTGGGGGGCATAGGTGCAATACTGATGTTCATCGGCATTCTACCATACGTAAGCTTTTACGGAATAATACCACTCGTTGGTCTAATACTTGTCATGGTAGCCATGTACGGCTTAGCAAACCATTACATGGAAAGCGGCATCTTCAACAACGCGCTCTACGGAGTAATCACAGCCATTGTAGGCGGCATAATCTTCGCAGCCGTTGCTGTCTTCGCGCTTTTCGGCTTCTTCGCAGAACTTGGCCTAAACCTTGGCGCAGGAAACATTACAGATTGGTCAGCGATATTTGCAGGAGCAGACTGGGCAGCGCTGGCTGGTAGCTTCACGGGAATTTTCGTTGATTTCGCATTGTACATTATCTTGGACCTCGTTGTCTTATTCGTCTTCGTCGTCCTCACAGCAGTGTTTCTGCGAAAATCACTAGGAAGCTTATCTGCAAAATCAGGCGTCGGTCTGTTCGGCACAGCAGGACTAATAATCCTCATAGGCGCAGTTCTAACAATAATCCTCATCGGCTTTATCCTAATCTGGGTGGCATTACTGCTGCTTGCAATCGCCTTCTTCCAGATAAAACCACAACAAGCACAACCGCCGCCACCGCCATAATACTAGGCATTAACCCCAATATGGAAAGCAACATAACCTCTCCCATTTTTTTGGCACTTGGCATAACTCCAAAAAAGTGCAAACCTTAGGTTATGCTATGTAAGGAAAGAGTAACTTTCACCTGTTGACAACATCGCTACGTAATGTCTGAATAGGCTTTGCTGGAGGGGTTGCTGAGGCTCTGAAGGCAAAAACTTTAGGAGGAAAAAGAATGCAACCTTCCTGAAACAAAGCTGCAGTCATTTTGACCAGAGCCTTCTCAGCCCCTCCTTTTTGCGGAACTCGTTCGAAACTA
This sequence comes from uncultured Candidatus Bathyarchaeia archaeon, assembly GCA_964650565.1. GTDB lineage: Archaea > Thermoproteota > Bathyarchaeia > Bathyarchaeales > Bathycorpusculaceae > JAOZHU01. The sequence continues at coordinate 1,538 of CAZYUQ010000115.1, forward strand.
AAAAAGGGGAAAGATTGTGATTGTGGTTTACCATTTCTTTTATCGCTTCCTGAGAATCAACACTGTGGCTATTGCAACTGCAAGTATCATGGCTATGCCTACGGCCACGATAGCTAATGTGTAGTCTGGTATTGCCTGTGCCGGTTCAGGTGTCGGTGTTGCTGACCTGGGTTCCACGTATATAGCAGTTGCTGCAGATGAACTGCCATAGGATTCGTCGCCTGCGAAAGTCGCCATGATTGTGTAGTCTCCCTCGATTGGTGGTTCCCATGCTAAGCTGAAAGTTCCATAGTGTCCATTGGTTGTGGCAGTGCCAATGTCCTGTGTGTTGCCGTTCGAATCTAAGGCTGTTAGTATCACTGGAACACCTACCACGTCTGCGGGAAGGTCTCTCTGCAAGTGCACGTGCTCCATCCAAGCAGCTACAGAATCCTTGGATACGCACGGAGTGTTAGGCTGCCCAGGAGACAGATCCAAAACTGTGCCCTCAATTAACACTTTTTCGCCCAGTGCAAATATTTTCGGTCCTGCCGTGACCGTGGTTGCGCTCTTGCCCTTGCCAAACCAGTACATATAGCCGTCAGAGCTGAAAAGTTGCACGTAGCCATCGTGTATTATGCCGACGTCTGTCTGGTGTTTAGATGAAGCTCCCGGTATTGCTACCTGCCATATGCCTTCACCTGTGGTGGCATTGATGCAGTGGAACTTCCATCCTCTGGTGATGGGTACAGTGGCTGAGTGCTCTGTGTTATAGGCGTACATCTTTCCGTCAGCAATATAGGCACCGATGTTCCAAGAATACATAGTTTCACCTTCTTCGTTGATGTACGGCGTTTCGTATGGGTAGTCCGCTGGTGCCTCGTATTTCCAGACTATGCTTCCATCATCCCAGTCGAAGGCGTAGATGCCAGAGTAGGCTTGTCGGTACAGTAGACCGTAAGCAGACTGAACAGAGTAGCCTCCGAATCCTGCTGCATCCCATGGATAATCCATCTCCTCGCTCCACCATAGTTCTTTTCCGGTGAAAAGGTCCAAACAGACAAAACCCTTATTTAACGTCAGTATGGCGATTTTTCCGTGATCGGCGATGTTGCACGATCCGCTATACATCGCTTCGTAGATTGTTTTTGTCCACTTTATAGCGCCTGTTTTCAAGTCAATACCTGTTATATTAATGCCGTAATATGTTCCTGCAACTTGCCAATTCGCTGCGTCGACGGCTATGCCCACATTGTAGTCTGTGGTACTTGGTACGCTTCTTAGCGGCCATGATATGTTGCTTACTATTCTGCTGGATAGGGAGTTAGAGGTTCCCAGTGTGGACCAGTTAATCAAACGGTAGCGATCTGCACCTGCAGTAGCGCCAAGATCCTGCACACTCAACGCGTACCCGTTCATATAATAGGTACCAGTCGTCAGCGGAGAAATCGAAACGTTCGTCCTAACAAGTCCAGTAGATGCACGGTATTTTACCAATTGACCGCCACCAATATACACAAAGTTTACTTCTGTCACGTGTGTGGGGAAACCACCGCCGCTGGGTATCGCACCAATGTTATATTCAATATATCTAGGTACTTGGTCAGCCATTTCGGTATTTTCCCAAATTACTTCTCCTGTGCGCACATCATAGCGTGTCCAAACATTAGTTGGCGAGCCATCAACCACTTTTGCAATCAGCTGATAAGCACTTCCAGCATGAGCTATGTATGCAAAGCCGTAAGTACCTGGGTCACCACCCAAGGTTCTACCTCCGAAAACGCCAGCGTTTGTGTCTTCTACCCCCCAGTCTCCTCCCAAAATGCCTGCTTGTGTAAGCTCCTGTTTCCAAACTACGTGAGCACTCTCTGGTCCGGAAGTCCAGGCACAGAACATGCCATTTGTCTGGTATGGATTTGTGTCCGGATAGTACTGCTCGAACACCTCTAATGGAATACCGAATTCTGTTCCTGCTGGGCCACTCCACGGCCAACCGCCTAGTATCGGCCACCAATCTCTGCGTTCGTAAGGTACTGGTCGCGTCCAGTAGTCGTTTGGAAGTTCGCCTTCAGGCCAAGACTCCACCCAATCTTCTTGCACTGTAATGATTCTTTCCGGAGTGGTGACGGGCTTAAAGTAGACAGATTCTGTATAGCGTGTGCCGCCTGTTACGTCATTCACAGCTGGAGGTCCTACACCGTCAAGATAGCGTCCTGCTGGGAAATAGGTTCCGAGGAAGTCAAATTTGAGTTTATATTCTCCAACCTGGTCGGGTACAAACTCAAACCACATCGTTCCGTCGTCAGGGTAGGATTCAAGTACCCTAACGTCTTCGGTTCCGTCTGGCGCTGTTATCGTAACGGTGTAATCTTGGTGCAGTCGGTCTGTTCCGGGCGCCGGTTGAGTTTCCAAGTTAACTAGAACGGGCTGGCCAACTCCCACTGTGGTAGGTCTAGCGCTGAGAAGTGCCCAAGTTTGAACTTGGATATCAGGAACTATGCCAGCTGCCAGTGGTCCAGGTGTCCCGCCTGCTGCGCCTTCACCCCGAAATTGAGCTCGTGTTGAGGGAACATTCGCTAGTAGCATAAAGACCGTCGTCATCAAAAGAACTACTGCAATTCCGGCTGTCAATTTTGTCTTTTTTATGGCATATAACATTTGTTTTTCTCCTATATTTTTAGGCATTTATTCCCTATCATTTCAATGTCTATTTAAGTTTTGTCAACCATGCTTTTTAGATTGAAATTCGCAACTCTCTGATTGCTCAGAGTTGAGAGTTATAAATTCTATCCAATCCCTTTGTAAATCCGGGAATATTCACTTTCGATAATGCCTGCGTTCAAACTTTCTCATAGAGTATCAATCAACTTACTAGGGTATACAAACTGTAATCATAATCGAAGATAGTCGGATTATTCCTGAACAGGATTACGCTAATCTTCCACTACCAGCAACTCTCTAGCTCCCATGTGGCTGCTCTACTGCTACTTCTTGTATAGTTCGCCTCCATTCTCTGCATTGAGCATACAACACCGCCAAGATAAGTAACCGGGGTCCACAAAACGAGCTGATCACTAATAATCCTTCAAAAGCAGACTTTAGACCAGCCCTAACCATTCTAAAAAGAGCCAGCACCACAGGTAATTACTAATTCGCTGATTATTTATCTGAAAGAATAACTAAAGTTTCGCGCATTGTTTTCTTCTACTGATTATAATTGCTGCTAGTAGTGTTGCAATCATGAATAGCGGCAGAATAACGGAGGAAGAAAACTCTGGGATTGAGCTTGATGGACTTGGCTGTGGCTCTGGAGTTACACTTGACGGACTCGATTGTGGCTCCGGAGTTATACTTGATGGACTTGGCTGTGGCTCTGGGGTTGCGCTTGACAGTGATTCCGGAGGTTCAACGTTCTCTAAAATTCGCGCCTGCTCTAAGATGGTGAAATTCACTAGTTGATCTGTTGGGTCTTCCACTATGTTAGCGGTATAGACTGCAACTTTGAAAACTACATTTCTTATAATACCCAGACTTACTCCAATTTCTTGTGTGTCATAATCATAGACGACTGCAAAAACGCCAGAGATTAACACCTCAGTGTACCCTC
>CAZYUQ010000116.1:0-5094 GCA_964650565.1 uncultured Candidatus Bathyarchaeia archaeon
CCAGTTGGTGATTTGAGCGTTTTTGGGTCAAATTTGAGGTTGCAAATAATTAATAAGTGCCTTAAGTATTTTAGAATTCGAAGGAGAGTTCACTTATGAGCGCCGATAAAGAGGATTTGAGCAAGCTTGTGGAACGAATTGACGAGCTTCTCATGGTTTTGAAAAGGGTTTCAGAAGACCTCAGAGCCGTTTCCACCTCAATAAAAGCCATAGTCGCCCCACAGGTCGCCCAGCAAGCACCACAGGAGCCTGCACAGGTTTCCCCTGAAGCCCCTGAGAAGAGGCAGCTGGAGGATGTGCGCGTGGCGTTTCCCGAAGACTTGGAGCACATGCTGGGTTTCGAAGATAAGGGCGATTACATAATGGTTAAGCCCAAGCAGTTTTTAGGGTCTGAGAACTTTGCGAAGATTGCTTCTGCAGTGCGCGGCATGGGCGGCGAGTACATAAGCGCAGGGCGAGACTCGCACTTCAGAGTGTACAAAAAGAATCCTTAGCCACCGCTGGCACCGTTGACGTCTGGCTGAACTAGCTCATTTCACTGCTTTTCCCAGTTCAAACGCTCGGCTAAGCGTTTCAGGCTGCGCGTTTACCTCAGCTTTTTCGTAAGCTTTAACCAACAGTTTACCTGCAAGCGCCACGCCCAAGTACTTGAACGAAAGCTCAAACATCCCTATCAAATAGCTGCATGCGTCTGCTCCTTCTTCGGATGGGACAACCACTACGGCTTTTTTCCCCTTCAACTTCTTTGAGGATACAAAGGGGCGAAGCCTGTCCATCACAAGTTTCATCTTGCCCGTAGGACCATACCAGTACAAGGGCGTGCCAAAAACAATCACGTCTGCGCCTTCAAGCTTTGGGTAAAGCCGCTGCATGCCATCGTCAATTACGCATTGGAATTTGCCTTTCTGGCAGCTTCTGCAGTCAACGCAAGCTGCAATGTCCAAGTCGTAAAGGTACACTTTTTCGGTTAAGTGACCGCTTGCGCCTGCGCCGTCCAAAATCTTGGTGACCAGTAAATCGGTGTTGCTGCCTTTTCTGGGGCTTCCAACTAAACCGAGAATCCGCATCCAGCTGCCTCGCGCACTTAAGTAACAGTCTGTCTGATTTATGCCTTCACCCCGGCAGCTGGAAGCTCGGCGTTGCATTGCTAGTGCTTCAGTGGGTTCTGGTGAGTTGACGGGTGACGGCTGAGGTTTTTGTAAGTGTTGCGCGTCGGGTGCTAGAAAATTAATCGCAGTTTTTAAGAATTTCTCGTATAGCTTTTCCTAATTCAGCATCGGTTATATTTCCACTAACAGCCTTTCCGAAAGAGTCGTCTCTTAGTTTAAATTCACTATTCGTAGCACGAATAAAAAGAGAACCTGTCTTACGGTCTTCATAAATGATAAGTTTTTTACTTTTCAATTCAATCCCTCAAACACGTGTTAGATTAACATTGTTATTTCAGCCTTTCGCATGTTTTGTCAGGTATATGAAAAAGGTTCTGCAAAGTCTGCGACTGTTTGGTTGTGCTGTAAAAATCCGTCTGCTGCTATGTGAACCTGAAATCAGCAACCGCATAATATCCCCCAATATTTCGTGGTACACCAACACCCTTCAGTGTTTTATTTTAAAGCCGTTAAACTCTCCAGTGTAGGCTTCCCATGTTAAATCAAAATTCGTGACCACTGCGCCTGATGGTCCACGTTTACAGAATTCCACAAGCGCCCCCACGGCTTCTGCTTCGCCCTCGAAAACTGCTTCAACACGGGAATCTGGCAAGTTGCGGACCCAACCCGTTACGCCGCGGTTGCCCGCTTTGCGTTTGGTTTCCGACCTGAAGAATACGCCTTGGACTCTGCCGCTTACAAACACGTGCGCTCTGGCTTTCATGCCCTTTCTGTCTCCCCGGCTTAGCGGTCTACATGCGTTTAATGTTGCTGAGCGGTTTAAGATTTTTCACTTTAACCCACCCCCCTCCCCTATGCTGTGGTGTCGTTCGCGCGTGCATGTTAAAAGCGCCCAGCTCCAGTCAGAATCATGGTGAACGTGAATGTTACGGAATGATTGTGGAAAACTGATGGTGTACACCTCAACCGCTGCCCCACACAAGAAACGCTTCCAGTCAGTTAGGACAGCGACTGAAAATACCGCGAAGCTTCTGAAAATGGGTTTCGAAGTGGTCAAGTTCCAGAAGCGTTTCTCGCAGATTTACGTTTACTACGAGAACGGTGAGGGTGAGCCTGTTCCGATTTACTGTGACGACGGCAAAACAAGCGACTTGCAAGAGATTTGTGCAACTTTGAGAAATATGATGTTTGTGTTGTCTTTTCACCCTAAGAATTTAGCGTTGAGGCAGCAGCGGAAGGGGCTTATGAGACTTTCGTGAATTTGATGCTTTGGTTTTCAAGGGTTACTTCGTAGATTTGGTTCACGTCGAAGTTGATGCCTAAACTGTCGTATTCCTGTTCTGTCAAGAACAACAGTATTTTTGGGGTGGTGAATTGTGTTCGCTGGGGGAAAATGGGCATTTGCTGTTGTACAGCTTGCAGGATGTCCTGCGCCATTTTTGCTTCTTCTGTTGGGGGTCTAACCACGAAGGGCGAAACGCCCCGTTCTTCAACCAGTTCAATTCGTTTTCCAAGGTTGCCATCTAAATCGCGGCTTGACTCAATCTTGTTGACTCTAACTCGAAACACATTGCTTCACGCTCTTAAGAGAATATTCACTTCACAGATTTAACCTATACTAGACAACTTTCACTTTATCAACTGCTGAGCTACCTCAAAACTCACGTACTTAGGCCTAAACCACCGCAGTGGACCCAGCAGCATACGGGTGATTTCGGTGGGCTTCGGCTTTTCCAACTCAGCGAAGTTTTTGAACCTGATAAAAGTCATTTTTTCCCTGCCTTCAGCAAACCCAGAATACTCATCAAAAGACTCAAAACAGCTTTCTACACCATACTTCTCCCACAACTTCTCACTGTTTCCAGTTACCCGCTCAATAAAATCTGCAACACCCAGAACTTGCATGACTGGCTTTTTAACGTAGAACAGAAGCTTTTGTGCTTTGCAGGGTCCTACTTGATTTTTCCGCACGAAAATATGTGCTTTCCTGTTGGCGCTGTTGCGTTCGCACAGCCTGTTCCAGTATTTTTCGTCAGCAATCAATACAAAGGAGTAACGTGCGTTTTTCATTTGTAATTGCCTTCTCCCCTGTTTTCTAGAATAGTGTTGTTCTGAAAATAACAGTTTCGGAGTTTACTGTTGCCTCTTGCGCTCTGTTATGTATGCTGTTTTATGGCTTGGTTGCTGGGGAAAGCTGGGAACACGAAAAAAGAATAAGCATCGTCAAGCTAACATCTACTATAGCAATAACTCATCATAGTGAGAAGCGAAGGTTATGAAAAAGGTTAGTTTCGGCGTGTTTCTCCCCTTCTACGCCTTCCAAAACGAAGCGGCGCCCACACCCCTGTTCCCCCGCATCCGAGACGTGGTCCTAGAGTGTGAACGTTTAGGATACCATTCTGTGTGGCTGGACGACCACTTAATGTACGGCAACACCCCAATACTTGAATGCTGGTCAACCCTAGCGGCGCTGGCGGCTGCTACCACGCACCTACGGTTGGGCACTATGGTAACCTGCGCTTCTTTCAGAAACCCCGCATTGCTCGCCAAAATTGCAGCCACAGTTGATGTGATTTCAGGCGGCAGGTTAGAGTTCGGCGTCGGCGCAGGCGTCCAAGAAACAGAGCACCGCGCTTACGGCTTCCAGTTTCCCAAAATACCCATCAGAATAGAACGCATGAAAGAAGCTGTGGAAATCATCAAGGCGCTGTGGAGCGAAGACAAAGCAAGCTACAACGGCAAGCACTATAGCATGAAAGAGGCTGTTTGCGAGCCTAAGCCACTACAGAAGCCGCATCCGCCCATAACCATAGGCGGCAGCGGAGAAAAATTGTTGCTAAAGGTCACGGCGCAGCACGCCGACCGCTACGACTGGGGCTGCTTGCCATCCATAACGCTTTATAAGCATAAGTTGAAGGTTCTGGAAAGCCACTGTAGCGCGGTTGGCAGGGATTTCTGGGAGATAGAGCGGTCATGCTGGCCAGGCGGTCAAGTGGTCATTGCCAGAACTAAAGAGGAGTTGCGTGGGAAAATTATGCGTGAGAAGCCGAAGAGTGTCACGTTAGAGGATTTTGAACGAACCAGCCTCATCGGCACTCCCGACGAATGCGCTAGGAAACTGCAGCCGTACGTTGACTTGGGCGTGACGCATTTCATGTTGTTCTTCGGAGACTTGCCCGACTTCAGTAGCTTATGTTTGTTTGCGGAGATAGTTGCCAAAAAAATACAGTAGCCGCTGGAACGTGTGTTTTCAGTTTGCTGGGTTAAATTTTATATTTGTCACATGTTATTAACATAACATAGTTAAGGGGGAAGAAACGTGAAACTTGTAACAGTCCTGTTACCTGAAGCTTATCTTGAAGGCTTAGACGAGCTTGTGAGAGCCAACATGTACCCGAGCAGAAGCTCAGTCATCAGGTCAGCGGTCAGGGATTTACTGAAGAAAGAACTCTGGGAGAAACGCGGAAAATAAACCGCCCGTGCGCTTTTTTCTTTAATGGCTTCATCACACATGCGCTAGCGACGATGCAAGTTTCTTAGCTGCTTCCACAGGATTCTCAGCAAGCGTTATTCCCCGCCCCACAATAAGGAAACGCGCCCCAGCCTTAAGCGCTGTCTCCGCTGCGCCGCCCTGAACGCCTATTCCTGGCGAGTATATGGGCACTTTTTCGCCTAAAATTTCGTGGATTTCCCGTATTTTTTCAGGAACTGTGGCACCCACCACGATGCCGTCCGCGTTCCATGATAGCGCTTTTTTTGCGAAGGTCACGTACTGCAGCGTTTTCTCGCCTGACTCCGCGTCGTACACTGTCTGCCCGTAGCCTTCAGCTGCGCCTTTGTGGCTCATATACGCGAGCAGGATTACGCCTCGCTGCTGCTTACGTGCCACATTAAAAACTGGTTTTAAGCCTGCTTCCCAGCCTACGAACGTGTTAGCTATTAACGCGTCGAAGCCTGCGGCGTAGTAATACTCAGCTATGACTTG
>CAZYUQ010000117.1:0-5092 GCA_964650565.1 uncultured Candidatus Bathyarchaeia archaeon
CTGTAAAGCAGGCGCTGCAGCGTTACGAAGGTGAAGTGTTGCAGGCGCGTTTGAACCGTGAAAAAGCCAAGGTGATTACGCTGCGATGACAACAGTTACAATCAAAAAAGCTGAAAGGCTAAGCGGTGAAGTTTGTGCGCCGCCGTCTAAAGCTTACACGCAGAGAATGCTCATAGCCGCTGCACTTTCTGCTGGCACTTCCAGAATCTCGGCGCCGTTGCGTTCTGAGGACACTGAAGCTGCGCTGCGTGCAGTTACAGCATTAGGCACAAAAGTAGCCGTGGCAACGGACTGCTGGACTGTTACAGGAGCAAAGCCGCTGAAAGGCGCCGAGGAGCCAGTGGACTGCGGGGAGTCTGGTGCTACTTTGCGGTTCATGGTGCCTGTTGCGGCTTTGGCAACGGAGCCTTCAACGTTTATTCTCGGCGGCTCTCTAGAGCAGAGACCCATTGAGCCACTATTGCACAGCCTTAAGCAGTTAGGCGCTGAGGCAAGTATTCAAAGCCACGGCGGCAGAACAGCCGTTCGTGTTTCTGGTGGTGGTATAGCTGGCGGAAACGCGTCTATGCGCGGGGACGTGAGTTCCCAGTTTGTTTCAGGCTTACTGTTTGCCTGTCCAAAAGCGCGGGTCGATACGGAGATAACGTTGACGACACCACTTGAGTCTAAAGGCTACGTTCAAATGACGCGGCAGGTTCTCGCCCAGCATGGTGTGGAAGTTGCAATTTCCCAAGACTTCAGCCGCATAAGCATACCCGCACATCAAAAATATCAGCCACGCGACCATAGGGTGCCGGGAGATTTTTCTTCTGCAGCGTTTCTTTTGGCGGCGGCAGCCGTAACCCCTTCAGAAGTACACGTTAAGAACCTTGATGCTGAAACGGCGCAGGGCGATAAAACCATACTTGACATTCTAAGACGAATGGGCGTCAACGGGAAAGTATGCAGTGGCGAAGTGGAAATAACTGGCAGCGGTAGCGTGCTTGATGCGGTGGATATGGATGCGCGGGACGTGCCTGACCTTGTACCCGTCTGCGCTGCTCTCGCTTGTTATGCACAGGGCACTTCGGTGATTCATGACGCCCAAAGGCTTAGGTACAAGGAGTCTGATAGGCTATTATCGCTTTATTTGGAGCTGAAAAAGATGGGCGCTGAAATAGCCATGGACGAGAGCAGCTTGACCGTTAAAGGTCCGTGCGCTTTACGCGGTAGTGTAGTGAACCCACATAATGATCATCGCATTGCGATGGCTTGCGCGGTTGCCGCTTTAGGCGCCAGCGGCGAAACCACCATTCAAGACGCTGAATGCGTCAGAAAGTCTTATCCGAAGTTCTTCCATGATTTACAGGTGTTAGGAGCGGATGTAGTTGGCGGGGAACTCGATAGGTAAAGAATTCGTAGTCACCTCCTTCGGAGAAAGCCACGGCAAACACGTAGGCGTCATCATTGACGGCTGCCCAGCAGGGCTACCTCTCTCCGAAAAGGACATCCAAGCCGAACTGGACAGGCGAATCCCACCGCAACCAGCAATTGTTTCTGCCAGAATAGAAAAAGACAAAGCGGAGATTCTCTCAGGCGTTTTCAACGGCTTCACAACAGGCGCACCCATAGCCATAACCGTAACAAACAAAGAAGCAGATTCCAGCGACTACGCGGCAATAAAAGACTTGCCCAGACCATCACACGCCGATTACGCGGCGCGCGTCAAGTACGGCGGCTTCAACGACTACCGCGGCGGCGGACGTTTCTCTGGAAGACTCACCGTAGCGCTGATAATGGCTGGCGCAGTAGCCAAAAAACTCCTAAGCCGCTTTGGCGTGGATGTGGTGGCTTACACCGTAGCCATAGACAAAGTAAAAATGGAAAAAGCACTTAGCTTTGAGGAAATCCGCAGCTACCGCTACAAGACAGCGGTCAGATGCCCCGATAAGATATGCGCCGAAGCAATGGAAGCTGCTATTGTAGCTGCTCGAAAAGAAGGCAACAGCCTAGGCGGCATAATCGAAATCGCAGCAGTAGGCGTGCCCGCGGGAGTAGGTGAGCCACTGTTTGACGCTTTGGACGCGGACATAGCTAAAATGCTGCTTGCGGTTCCCGCGGTGAAGGGCGTTGAATTCGGAGCAGGCTTCAAAGCTGCAGAGTTGAAAGGTTCAGAGAACAACGACGCGTACTTGATGCGAAGCGGCAAAGTTGTAGCGTTAACGAATAATGCGGGCGGAATCGTGGGCGGCATTTCCTCAGGCATGCCACTCATAGCACGTGTAGCTGTGAAGCCTACGCCGTCCATTGCTAAAAAGCAGAAAACTGTAAACTTGGCGAGGATGGAAGACACTGCTATAGAGATAGGTGGCAGGCATGACCCTTGTGTGGTTCCTAAAGCTGTGCCCGTGGCAGAAGCTGCTATGGCGATAATATTAGCTGACCACATGGTTCGCGGGGGTTTCATTCCGAAAGTTTTGAAGGAGCGGAAATGAATGGCTGAGATTAATCAATTGCGGAAGCAGATAGATGACGTGGACGAGGAAATCCTGCGGTCACTGAGCAAAAGAGCGGAAATCTGCAGGGCAATCGGCTCGTTGAAGAGGAAACAGAAAATTCCCATCAAAGACATTCCAAGAGAGAACGACGTGTACGTGCACATTCGGAAGAAAGCTGCCGTGTTGGGTTTAGACGCGGTGCAGGTGGAAGCTGTTTACCGCCAAATAGTTACTATGTGCAGCGCCGTTCAGGAACTGGAAGAAAAACGAGAATGAGGCTGCTGGAACATGTTGTATGAAATAAATGAGAAAGCAATAAAGCTGGAAAACGAAGGTAAAAAAATAATCAAGCTGAACATCGGCGACCCCGACTTGGAAACGCCCCCTGCGATAGTTGAAGCTGCGTATGCGGCGATGAAGAGGGGAAAAACCAAGTACGCCTCCGCGTACGGCGAGAAAAGCCTCAGAGAAAAACTCGCAAGCATCCACGGTGTCTCAGCAGATAACGTTGTGATTACGCCTGGCTCCAAATGGGGCGTTTTCGCTACGATGTACTTGTTGCTGAAGGGCGGCGGCAACGTTGTGGTTCCGACGCCTTACTGGACAGCTTACGGGTTAACCGCGAAAACCCTTGGCGCTGAAACCCGCTTATTGAAAACGGAGTTTGATGCCAAGTGGCGGGTAGACCTTGAGGCGTTTAAGCGCTTAATAGATGGGAACACGCGGATGATAATCCTGAACAACCCGAACAACCCCACCAGCAACGTCATGGACGCCAAGAGCATGGACGGCATAGTGCAACTTGCCAACGAAAGGGGCATACCAGTTTTGTCTGATGAGGTTTACGCGGACATAAGCTTCGTCAAAACCAAAAGCATACTGGACTACAGCGGCAACCACATGATGGTCACGGGCTTCTCCAAAATGTTCACCATGACAGGCTGGCGAATCGGCTACGTCGTCGCCGACAAAGCCTTCATCGACCAAATAGCCAGGCTAAACCAAATCACGTTCAGCAACGTTCCAGTATTCATCCAAGAAGCCGCACTGAAAGCGCTGGGCATGCACGACGAGTTGACGAGGGGCATTAAAAGCGAGTATCAGGAAAGAGCGAAAATCGCCTGTGAAATCCTAGCTAAAGCTGGCTTGGAGTTCACGAAGCCTGACGCGCCGTTCTATGTGTTTCCACGACGCCGCGGCTTGGACTCTGAGCGTTTCGCGTTGGACCTGCTGGACAAGGGCGTAGCCGTGGCTCCGGGCACATCGTTCGGCGATTACCGCGAGCACTTCCGCATCTCCTTAACCGCGCCCAGAAACGACATCGAAACGGCCTTGAACAAGATTTGCGAGGCGCTGCAATGAAAGTAGCGGTGCTTGGCGCGGGAAAGATGGGCGTTTGGTTCGCCAAGTTCTTCCTTGAAGAAGGCTACTCCGTGATAGTGGCTGATAGGAAGCCTGAGAAGCTGGCGAAACTGAAAAGCGAACTGGCGGTTGAGACCGCTGGCTTTGCGGAAGCCGTGCTAAACGCTGACAGAGTGCTAATCTGCGTCTCCATAAGCTCTTTTGAAAGCGTTGTTAAAGCTGTTGCGCCCAGCATACGCGACGGGCAAGTGGTAATGGACATATGCTCCATCAAAGAAACCCCAGTCAACATCATGCACAAGCACATCAAACACGGCATAGTGCTGGGTACGCACCCGGTTTTTGGTCCCGGCAGCAAAGGCGTCGGGCACAAAGCTTTCGTTCTAACGCCAACTAACCCTGCGGAAAAAGAGTTTGCGGAAGCCTTCAAGAAGTGGCTGGAGCAGAAGGAAGCGCGTGTGTTTGTGATGTCGCCTAGGAAGCATGATGAGTTGATGTCTGTTGTTCTGGGTTTGCCGCATTTCCTCGGCTTTGTGGCTTGTGACGCGCTTCTGGAGCAGGCGGACTACGCTGAAACTAAGAAGGTTGCGGGCACCACTTATCGTATGTTGTTCACTTTGGCTGAGGCTACGGCGTTGGAGAACCCTGAGCTGTATGCCAGTCTCCAATTGAACTTGCCGGAGCTGGCGAAGTTGGAGGGGCGGTTTATAGAGAAGGCGTGTGAGTGGCTGAAGCTGATTCAGCAGAAAGACCCAGCGGCTATCGCCCGCAAAATGGAGCAGTTGAAGGCGAAGTTGGTGAAAGTCAGCGGGGATTACGCGCGGTCTTACGAGATTATGTACAAAATGTTAGAGGCAACTGAGAGTTAAGCCACTTCATTGTTGCGCTGCTTTCGGGTAGGAACCCAAGATTTTCACGAATAACGCGCTTTTTTCCAGTGCTTTTAGGGCTTCAGCGCAGTTGCCTTCGCCTCTGTGTCCCTCAAAATCCAAGTAGAAGTTGTATTCCCATGGTTTCTGCTTGGTGGGTCTGGATTCGATGCGCGTCAGGTTGATTTTTCGTTTCGCAAACTCGTTTAGTGCCGTGTACAGTGAGCCCGGCGTGTGGGCTGCGGAGAAGATTATGGAGGTTTTGTCTTTGCCCGTCATGGGTGAGTCTTCGTGGGATAGGACAAAAAACCGCGTGTAGTTTGAGGGGTTGTCTTCTATTTCTCTGGCGAGGATTTTCATGCCGTAGATTTCTGCTGCTTTTTC
>CAZYUQ010000118.1:0-5082 GCA_964650565.1 uncultured Candidatus Bathyarchaeia archaeon
GTTTGGAAGCACGGCGTCTGTGCATCAGTGAACCTTTTTGCGCTGATTATGCCGCTGGTCATGGAAGGCGCCAACGTTGTTTCAGGTCCGAGTTCAGCGTGGAACGTGACTACGCCAGGGAACCCGAACATGTAAACGTCGTCACCAGTCATTACGCTGTCTGAATCGGCAACTTTTATGACGGGGCAATTGGATAATCCTTCAATCTTTAGCAGTGCCAAGTCTCTTTCGATGTATGGGCTTACATCTACTACGCGCGCTGACCAGCCTTTCGATTGGATGTTCGTGAGCGTTGGTTTCACTTCGCCGAGGACTGCGTAGACCTGTCGTAGGGAGTTATGAATTTCGCTGTATTGGTTCATGTACATTTGCAACTGTTCTTGCTCTGAGGCGGTAAATGTGTATCCTTCATCTGCCATAGCTTGTAGCAGCGTTGTGAATGCATTGTTTATCAGGACGTACTTTACGTAAATGTCTTGTTCGATGTTTGTGTGCGTGAAGGAGAAGACAACGTGTCCTGCTGTTGCGATGTAGCCGCTGGGGTTGACAAAGAAGCCTGAGCCCATGGCGCCAGTACTAACGAGCACATCAAGGTATTCATTGGTCGGTACCCAGTTTGCGTCAGGAATGAAAACTTTTATGGTTGCGTCAATCTGCGCGTATATCAGCACTGTTGAGGCTTCACCTAGTTCGCCGATGAACTGCGGAGAATATGCTGCGGCAACTGAGCAAATTGGCATAACCATTAATGCTGAAAGAGCCAGCAAAAACATTGCAGTTAAAACTTTATTGTTTTTCAATTTTGTTGCTCCTTGTTTGGACTAAGATGATATGTGTTGTTGCGTCAAGTACTATTAATATTTAATGCACTCGCATCAGTATTGAAGATACAGCATTTCGTGGTTCGAGGCAAAATAAGCGTCAGATTTATCTTTCAATCAGCACACATTTGTAAACAGAATTGTACCAACGCAAGGAGCGCTTAATTGTTGAAAACTATCGGAGTAATCACAACAGGCGGAGACGCGCCAGGCATGAACGCGACCATCCGCGCAGTCACGCGAATTGCTCATTCCAAAAACCTGCGGGTCCTAGGCTTTGAAAGAGGCTGGGAGGGGCTTTTAACAAACACGTTTAAGCAGTTGACGCCCCGCGCTGTAGGCGGCATAATACAGTTAGGCGGCACAATGCTGCACACTTCCCGATGCCCAGAATTCAAAACCAGCGAAGGCGTAGCAAAAGCCGCTGAAACCCTATCACTGAACCACGTGGACGGTTTAGTGGTAATAGGCGGCAACGGCTCGCTCAAAGGAGCCTACGAACTAAGCAAAAAAAGCAACACACTAATTGCAGGAATTCCCGCTACCATCGACAATGACGTGTTTGGAACCGACGAAACCGTGGGCTTCGACACGGCAGTGAACACGGCAGTGGCTGAAATCGACAAAATCCGAGACACCGCCATCTCGCATGAACGCATTTTCATAGTTGAAGTCATGGGCAGAGAAAGAGGTTTCTTAGCGGTGAACGTGGGCATAAGCGTTGGCGCGGAAATCATTTTGATTCCCGAGGAAGAATGCAAACTGGAAACGATTCTCAGCGTGATACATGAGAACACGTATAAAGGCAAAAAAGCGGGAATAATAGTGGCTGCTGAAGGCGTTGGAAACACTGGCACGCTGGCTAAGGAAATTGAAAAGCACACCAGCGCAGAGGTCAGGTTAACGATTTTGGGTTACGTACAGCGGGGTGGAAGCCCCACAGCGCGAAGCAGACTTTTAGCGGGTGTTTTCGCTGAAAAAGCGGTTGAATTGTTATGCGAAGAGCGGGGTCACATGGTAGTTGGCTTGCGAAACGGTGCGGTAACCGCCATGGACCTTAAGAAGTCATGTGAAACACGGAAGCCGCTGGATTTGCGTTTGATGAAGCTTGCGGAGATGCTGGCAACATAAAACGTTACCTGCTGAGCTTCACGTCTGGATGCCGCATTAGCTTGAAGTAGTGAATCTTCAGGAAATCCGTTATCACGAAGCTCAATAGAGCGTAGCCCCACACGAAAGCAGCTAAGCCCCAGCCCAAAGGATTCATAAACACGCCGTAGACTGCGAGAAACGTGCCGGCAACCTGCGTAAGCTCTGCAGTTACGAAAAGCTTCTTAGCTGGAAGGGGGCGCTCCCAGAAATGATGTACGCCTGTGCGCGCAAGGTAAACTGTCATGTGTCCGCCAACAGTTAGTTTGAGGAAAATAAGCGTCTGCAGCGTAGCCATATCCAGATTAAACACTTGTAAGCCTATCAGGAAGAGTATGAAGCTGGCGAATACGCCTGTTATGCCAAGCAGTGAAGCCACTACTAGTACTTCGCGCATGTTCCAGCGGACAGGTTTCTCCCTGATTTTCACGTTGTCGTAAGCGATCATCATGATGGGTATGTCGTTGAGCAAAGCCAAAATAACAATCATCGCTGCTGTTAACGGATAAAAGTTGAAAATGAGAATCGCTGCTGTCAAGAAAATTAACACGCGGATTGTCTCGGCAATGCGGTATATGGAGTAGTTGTTCATGCGCTGGAAGATTTTGCGGCTCTCCTTGATGGCGTCAATTATGACGGAAAGCCCAGGCTTTGTAAGCACAACGTCCGCCGCTGACTTTGCCGCGTCCGTCGCCCCAGAAACAGCAATTCCCGCATCAGCCTTCTTAAGAGCAGGCGCGTCATTAACGCCGTCGCCTGTCATGCCCACGATGTGCCCTTTTTCCTGAAGCAGCTGCACGATGCGGTACTTGTGTTCAGGGAAAACCTGAGCGAAGCCGTCAGCGTTTTCCACGAAACCCCGTGAGTCACTATCAGCTTTATCCAAGAAAGATGTGGCAGGCAATATGTTTGTGCCAAGGTTCACTTCGCGGGAAATCTCCTTGGCTACGGCAATGTGGTCACCTGTGACCATTTTGACGTTTACGCCCATTTTCTGGGCGGTTTTTATGGTTTCCGCTGAGTCATCACGCGGTGGGTCATAGATTGCTAGAAGCCCAGCATACTGCCACTTGCCGTTGGCGTCGGTTTTGGCTACGCCTAAAGCTCGGTAGCCTTTGCTTGCGAAGGCATCTACAATTCCGTTAATTTCCGCCTCTAACGCGGCGTTGTTTTGAATAAGCGATAGAACCACTTGGGGTGCGCCCTTTGACACCTTGATTTGTTCCTTTGCTTTGGTTTTCACGCTGGCTTCGGTTCTTTTTGAAACTGGGTCAAACGGTTTGAAGTCAACTACGCTATATGTGTTGACGGCGTCGGTGACTGCCTTAATCGTTTTGGCTTTGGCCAGTACGGCGTCATCGATTGGGTCGTGGTCTTCTGCTCTGGACGCTAACGCTCCAAGCAGCAACACGTCATCAATCGTGAAGTCTGCGAACACATGGGCTTCTGCAACAGTAAGCTCATTCTTAGTTATAGTGCCCGTTTTATCGGAGCACAACACGTCAACGCCAGCCATCTCCTCGATTGACACGAGTTTGCTGACTATAGCTTCTTTCTTTGCCAAGGCAATGGCGCCGATGGCCATGGTAACAGTTAAAACTGCAGGCAAAGCCACAGGTATCGCCGCTACTACCAGAACCAGCGCGAACTGGAGCAGTTCAAGCGGGTTAGCTGCTCGAAAGAGCGCCACAACAAACACGATGGAAACCATCAGTACCGCAAGCACAATTAGGTAATCGCCGATTTTGATGA
This sequence comes from uncultured Candidatus Bathyarchaeia archaeon, assembly GCA_964650565.1. Classification (GTDB taxonomy): domain Archaea; phylum Thermoproteota; class Bathyarchaeia; order Bathyarchaeales; family Bathycorpusculaceae; genus JAOZHU01. Next base: position 3,723 of record CAZYUQ010000118.1, read on the forward strand.
CGGCTTTTTGGAAGTGGCTACCCGTTTTTGCTTCAGCCACGAGCCGCGTGGTTTTGCCGAAAAAGCTGCTGAGTCCTGTTGCCACAACAGAAGCGTCCATTTCGCCTTGCCGAACTATTGAGCCTGCGTAGGCAATGTCGGAGACGTGTTTTTCCACAGGCAACGACTCACCGGTCAGTGCTGATTCGTCAGTCAGCAGGTAGGCGCCTTGCATTAGTTTTACGTCTGCGGGGACGATGTCTCCCAGGCGCACGCGTACTGTGTCGCCGGGTACGAGTTCTCTTGCGGGTATTTCTTGCCATTTGCCTTCTCTGACTACGCGGGCTTTTGGCGCGAGTCGTTTTTTCAGCAGTTCTATGGCGTTGTCTGCTTTGTGTTCTTGCCAGAAGCCTACTACAGCGTTTACTATTAGTAGTGTGAAGATTATTGCGAAGTCTTCCCAGCGTTGTATGGCTATGGATAACGCTGCGGCAACTTCTATCATCCAAGGTATAGGTCCCCAGAAATAGCCCATGAACTTGCGGAGGGGGTGGACTTTCTTTTCTGGGATTTCGTTAGGACCGTACTGTTGAAGCCTTTTTGCTGCTTCTGCTAAAGAAAGCCCTGCCTGAGCGTGCGCAGAAAAGGGTTCTTCGCCCGATGAAGCCGTTTCGGGCTTGTCAGAAGCCATAACAGTATTCCTTCAATTACTCAATAGGCCCTTGCCTATTCTTGGAGAAAGGCCGCAACTGCGGGAAAAACTTTACGGTTCAGTTTCAGAGGAGTGCCTCGTAGATTTTCGCTGTTTCCTCAGCAACTTTCCGCCATGTAAAGTATTCCAGCACGCGTTTGCGTCCGTTCTCGCCCCAGTTTCGGGCTTTCTCAGGATTTTTTAGGACTTCTTTTATGCCCCAAGCTATGTCCGCTGGATCTTCGCCGTTGACGTGCACACCGTTCTGTTCTGGGCCGGAGCTTAAGACTTGTTCTCTGAAGCCGACTACACCGCGTGCGCCTACAACCACGGGCTTCTCCATTGACATGGCCTCTAAGCTGACTATGCCGAAGGGCTCGTAAACCGAGGGGAAGACACACATGTCTGACGCCGCGTAGTGCAGGATTCTTTCGTCTTCAGGGACAAAATCGAAGCGATAAACGATTTTGTCTTCGATGCCGAATCTGGCTGCTGCTTCCACGATGTCGTTTTGCTGTTCGCCCATGCCTAAAATCACAAGTTTAGTGTTAGGGTATTCTCTCAGGACGCTTGGCATTGCTTGAAGAAGGTTTCTCCCGCCTGTCACCCAAGAGAGTCTGCCTAAGAACAGAATCATGTTCCAGTCTTCAGCTCCGCCGTATATTTACCTGAATTTACCTATGTATCCTT
>CAZYUQ010000119.1:0-5081 GCA_964650565.1 uncultured Candidatus Bathyarchaeia archaeon
GCGCTTGTAGGCTCGCTTCTCGGCGCGCGTTTAATCGCTGTGGCTGGCGGCTTACGGAACTTGGCGATGCGTCCAGCGAGCACGATTCAAGTTTTAGGAGCGGAGAAAGCTTTGTTCCGTTCACTTAAGACAGGCGCTCGCCCGCCTAAGCATGGCTTGATCTTTCAGCACACGCTGCTGCATGATGCTAAGCGGTGGCAACGGGGCAAGATTGCACGGGCGTTGGCTGGGAAGCTTGCGATTGCCATCCGCGCTGACGCGTTCGGCGGCGGCAGGTACGTGGGCGACGCTTTGAAGGCGGATTTAGAGAAGCGACTGAAAGAGATTCGCGAGAAATACAAGGAACCACCACCAGTGCAAGAGAAGAAACCGCAGTTTGAACGACGTGAGCAGAGACCTGAGCGCAGGGGTCAGCCTCGGTGGCAAGACCGCCGAGACAACAGAGACAGGCGCAACAGGCGCGGCAACAAGTGGAGAAAGGACAAGCGTGCACGTCAAGGTTAAGCCTCACGCGCAGTTCGCTGATATTTATCAGGTTATGCTTGAGGACGGCGCGCTTCGGTTAGCCACGCGCAACTTGGCGCCGGGCAGAACTGTTTACGGCGAGCGGCTTATCCACTTCAAACGTGTGGAGTACCGCGTTTGGGACGCTTTCAGAAGCAAGTTGGCAGCGGCAATTATCAAAGGCGTGCATACGGTGCCGATAGCTGCTGGGAGCCACGTGCTTTACTTGGGTGCTGCGTCAGGGACCACGCCGAGCCACATTTCTGACATTGTAGGCGAGGAGGGGCATGTTTACTGTGTGGAGTTTGCTTCGCGTTCGCTAAGGGATTTGGTGGATAACGTTTGCGCTTACAGGCTGAATATGTCGCCGTTTCTTGAGGACGCGCGAATGCCCGAAAAATATGCTTTGTTCATAACGGGCAAGGTGGACTGCATCTACTGTGACATAGCACAGCCTGAGCAGGCTAAAGTCTTAGCGGATAACGCTGATGTTTTCTTGAAAGCTGGGGGCTGGGTTATGTTGGCGGTGAAGTCGCAGAGCATCGACGTAACGAAGGCGCCTGAGGAAGTTTATCAGCAAGAAGCTCGCGTGCTCAAGAAGCGTGGTTTCAGCGTGAAAGAAACTGTGCGGTTGGAGCCTTATGATAAGGCGCATGCTATGATAGTGGCGCAACGGTAACTGTGGCGCGTTATCGTTTTACGACTAGGACGTTGCAGTTTGCGTTGGAGACTACTTGTCTGGAGACGCTTCCCAGCAGTATTGATGCGGTGCTGCCTAGGCCTCGGCTGCCTACGACTATGAGGTCGAATTTTTCGTGGAGAGCCACGTGCTGCAGGGCTCTAGCTGGGTTTGTGCCGAGAATTGAAGTGGTTGTGTACTCCACTTTTTCTTTTTCCAGTGTTTGTTTTGCGTTGTTGAGGATTTCTTCTGCTTTGGTTTCCATGCCGCGTTTGTGCACGGAGATGACTTTGATTGAGCCTGAGAATTTTTTGGCGATTGTGATGGCTTCCATGAGCGCTTTTTTAGAGTGGTCTGATCCGTCGATGCCTACTAGAATTTTTACGTTGCCGTTCATTTGTTTCCCAACTCTTATTCTTGGTTGATTATGGATAATACCTTTTCTATATGCTGCCCTTTCTGCTGGGTTTTGGCTTTTTTGCACTGGGTATGTCCATTAGTCCGGGGTTTTTCTTGATGCCTCGGGCTAGGATTGGCGGAAACACAAGCGTTGTGATTATGCTCATTGCAACAAGCGCCGAGAACACTTCAAGCGGGATTAAGCCTAACTGTTTTGCGGCTAACGCAATTACCAGTTCAGCCGCGCCTCGTGAGTTCATCGCCCAGCCTATGTAGTAGAGTTGTTTCCAGCTTAGACGTGAAGCAGGCTTCACTATCATACAGCCTAGGATTTTTCCTGAGAAGGCGATTACCAGCGTAACTGCTAGTAATCCGATGCTGGAGAAGAGGGTGGTTGAGTCGAAGTTTATGCCGACGTTTGCGAAGAAAAACGGAACGATGAAGCCTAAAGCTATTAGCTCGGTTACTTTCACCATGTTTCTGCTGTGCTGCTTGTTGATGCCTCGCAGTGCAAGTTGAAGGATGAAGCCGCCTGCTATAGCGCCGATTAAATAGCCAATGCCCAAGCTTTCAGACAAAGCCGAAAGCACCATGATGAAGATTACAACCAGTGAGAAAAGTTCCGCTTCGTTGCCGCCGTTCTTGTCAAGATAGCGGAACACTTTGGAAGCTAATTTGAAGAAGATAAAGGCTAACACTGCAAAGATGCCTAATTCCACTGGGATTGCCGCTAGCTCAAGTAAGCCGCCGCCTTTGCCCAGCGTGGCTACAAGCGCCAAGAATAGGACTTCGAATATGTCATCTATTGCGCCTGCTGCCAGCATTGTTGCGCCCAAGTGCGTGTTCAAGCTGTTCAGGTCCATTAGGACTTTGACTTTTGTTGCTTCTGAAGTAACCATTAATGCTCCTCCGAAAACCAGTGCGGTTAACCAGCCGTAGTTGGGGAAGACCAGCATCATAAACGTGAAGCCTAAAAAGAACGGCAGTAGCGCTGAACTCATGGATATCAGGACTGATTCGCGTGAGGTTTCTCTGATTTTCTCGATGTCTATCTCCAAGCCAGCGAGGAATAGGAGGAAAATTATGCCTAGGTACGCTAAGAAATCTATAATCACTAAGGACGTCTCGGTGTCGAAGAGTACTGCCTTCAAAACTGGGATGCTTAGCAGTACTCCAGCGAGGATTTGTCCAACGACAGGCGGCAAGCCTATTTTTCGGAACAGCCAGCCCATCACAAAGGACAGCAGCAGAATCAGGGGCACCAGAATGAAAATTTCCATTACCAGCTACCGCCTAAAACATGCATGTTCAGTTTCCGCATTATTACCGTGAATCAAGTCCTACGTAATTCAATTGTTCCGTGAAGATGAACGAGTGAATTATAAACTTTTTGTTCAAAAAGCATTCCTTAACTGTTCCGCAGCATCAACACGACAGTATATTTGTAGCCTATTAGAGGTTCTATGCAGAAACCAGTAGGGGGTCTACGCTGCAGCGTTTCCCGCAGAACTATATAAAGCCGCTATAAATAAGGGGGTTATAGTCTTTTCCGAGCACTAAAGCACACTGCCGTTTTGAATGAGGTTTTCAGTTGTTTTCAGGGGTTTCCTCATATACCCTTATACCCTCTTAATACCATTAAATGGTAGAGTACCTTGCACTCAAAATCAAAAGTTAACTCGCTTGCCGCACTAAGCTTAACATTAATCGTTCTCTCAGCGTTAACGCTTTCTTTTGCAGCAGCCACAGCCACAAACACAGAAAACAGCACCGACTTCCTGTTTTCACTAGTCCAAAACGCCAACGCAACCGTCACCGAAGCCTACAACCGACTAGAAGCCCAAGACATCGCAGCACCGCAAGACAGCCTAACCGCCTACAACCAAGCGCTACTATATGCTGATGAAGCCGCAAACCAGTTGCAAGCAGGCAACATTTCCGAAGCCAACAGCAAAGCACTCCAAGCCCTCCAACAATTCAAAGAAGCCCTACGCATTGTCTACGAAGCCTACCCCGAACAACCAACCGAAACAGAAAAGACAATCGCGCTACGAAGCGCAATCGACAGAGCCAGCGCACAGTTGCAGCGGCTAGAAAACCTAACACGGCTAGCTGCATCAACAGGCTACAACACCACAAGACTAGAAGCCAACATCGAAACCGCCAAGGCACTGTTAACCAACGCTTCACACAGCCTAAACCAGCAAAACTTCGAAGCTGCCTCAACCAGCCTCGAAGAAGCAAAAACACTTATTGAAAATCTGCTGAACAACGTTAACAATTTTGCCGCCACCCTGAAAATCCAGCGGCTAAACGCGTACGTAGCGCAGACAGAAGAACGCTTAGCAGCGTTAAGAACCGAAGCAACCACTGCTCAAAACGCGGATTCACTTGCTGCTTTGAACAGTGCAGATGATAGTCTTGCCAACGCCAAAGAATACTTGGAAAAACAGCAAATAAACGAAACGCTCACGGCACTTGCCAGTTCCAAAGCAAGCGAAGAAAAAGCTGCTGAATACCTTAACCCACCAGCAGCTGTGTCAGATACGCCATCACCGTCAAAGTCGCCCACAACATCAAACGCCCCAACAACAGACTCGCTGGCACCATCAGCTTCACCTGCAAACACAACACCAACAAAAACTCCCAGCCCCACTTCAACCCCTAACACCGCAACCACAACCAGATAACGCCTTGAAGTGCAAAGGCATTAAAACTATAGGCATCGTGAAAAATAACTCAAGAAGCGGATGTTCACGTAAAGATGAAACGCTTGAGCAAAAGGGCAGCATCGCTCATAGGCACTCTGCTCTTACTGTGCGCAACACCATATTTCTTAGCCATACTAGCCACAGCAAGCGCTCAAGCAACCTCCGAAACACTCACACTCACAACATACCTTGACGGCTACGTGCTCATCAACCACCAACTAACGCTCAACCAAACCTACCCCACAATCAACATCAGCCTAATAGGCGAAACACACGAAGAATTACTGGCAGTTGACGAACAGAACCTGCCACTAGACTACACAATAACAAACAACGAAGCAGTCATCTACAGCCTAAACGCCACAACCGTAACAGTCACCTACTTCACCCAAGACTTAACAGCCAAAACAGGCAAATACTGGACGCTAACCGCAAACACAACAACAAACGCCACAGTCATGTTACCCGAAACCGTCTCCATAATAAGCATCAACACCGTACCCGAACGCATCGAAAACACCAACAACCAAATCCTCCTAACAATGCCAGCAGGAACCATCGAAATCACCTACCTCACCGAACACGCGCTTGGCACTCAAGCCGAAAACGCTGATTCGACCCTGCTCATAATCGCGGCAATACTGCTGTCAACAACGTTTCCAATAATTGCTTCTGTAATATGGATTGCAAAGCGAAAGAAAACACAATTTAAACCTGCAGAAACAGAACACGAAGTGGACACCAAAAAACTATTCGAAAAACACAAAGACCTAAGACAAGAAGAAATC
>CAZYUQ010000120.1:0-5049 GCA_964650565.1 uncultured Candidatus Bathyarchaeia archaeon
TCCGTGGGATTTGCTTGAGGCGAACAGTTGGGCGCTGAAGCGGATGGCGCATGCGGTTTACGGGAACGTGGAAGAAGGCGCGCATCTGGTGGGTCCTGTGACCGTGGCGGAAACCGCACGGGTGCGTTCAGGCGCTTACGTTGAAGGACCAACGTTTATTGATGAAGGCAGCGATGTTGGACCTAACTGTTTCATTCGCGGGTGCACCAGCATAGGCAGGAACGTGCGGGTGGGCAACGCTTGCGAAGTTAAGAACAGCATAATTATGGATGGTGCGCATGTGGGGCACTTGTCTTATGTGGGCGACAGCGTGCTTTGCGAGCGATGCAATTTGGGCGCGGGAACTATTATGGCTAATTACCGTTTTGATGCTGGAGCCGTGAAAATGGTGGTTAGGGACAAGGTGGTTGATACTGGACAGAAGAAACTGGGCGCGATTTTAGGTGATGACGTTAAGACTGGTGTTAACTCGGTTTTTATGCCTGGTGTCAAAGTTGGAGCGGGCAGTTGGGTGGGTGCGAACTTTATGGTTGAAGAGGATTTGCCTGCTAACTCGATAGCGTTGCTGCGGCAGAAGTGGGACAAGCGTGAACGAAAAGGTTGACTGAACGGTGAAAACCTTGGCGCTCGGGTATTGCGGGTTGAACTGTGAAACCTGTCCCCTATTCGTTGCCACAGTTAACAAGGATGAAAAGCTGCGGCAGGAAACTCTAGAAGAATGGCGCAAACTTTACTCGGATTATATTGGAAAGGAGTCTTTGACGTCGAAAGACATGACTTGTAAGGGTTGCAGGTCAGAGACTGGTGTTTTTGTGGGAGGTCTCAACTGCCCGATAAGGCGCTGTTGCCGCGAAAAGAAATTTGTGACCTGTGCAAACTGCGCCGGGTATGAAACGTGTGGTATGTTAAACGGCTTCTATAGTGTTCCTGCTCATCAGTCTGCGAAGGATAACCTTGACCGCCTACGCATGTCCTGAGTATATGCGTAAAGGTTTGGGTCTGAGATTAAATTTTAATCCAACCAACGCCGTGACAGCTATTCTATGTTGGATTATTAAGCATGCTTTTTGAAAGGTTATAGCTTAGTATGGGAAGGCTACTGTCCCTGAACTTGGAGTTCATACCTTGCAGGAGTTATCGCCAGCGGATAAGACGTGAGCGCAAATGAAGACGTTGCGCCCGCTTTAATGGCGGATGGGTCAGCATACGCGAAGCTGATTCCTATAACTGTTCCCGCAGAATTGTAGTATGTGCCCACTACTCTAACGTGTGTTGCTTCGCTGGCTCCATTGTTCTTGACTTTTCCAACCACGTTGTAAAGCCCCTCTGGGTCATTAGACGCCGTTTGGTCAACTATTGTAAGCCCCTCAAACGGCTGGTCTTGAGTCGTAGTATACTGCACATCGACGCTGTAGCCTGCCATACTCTCGTCTAGATAAGCGGTTAGTTTAAACGGAGCTTTCTGATTGGGCTTCAAAATGTCAATTTCTGTATCAATGGAATCTGACCCGATGAAGGCGCCACTGGATTCATAAAACGTTACCACAACCTCCACATCCTTCACGTTTGTTCCGAGAGTATTCTGGACTTCTCCAACAACATTGAAGAAGCCAGAACCATCATAGTAATGCGAGACACTTAGAACAGTGACGTTTGCTACTTCAGTCGGTGTTGGCGTCGGGGAAGGCGATGGCGTAACAGAAGGTGCCGGTGTTGGAGTTCCTGTCGGAGAAACAGAGTTACTTCCGCCTTGTGTCAGGAGAAACGCTCCTACAACTACAGCCGCAATCACAACGATGATAAAAATTATTGCAATCAGTTTCTTGCGGGAATCATTCGAAGACAAGGTTGTCTGCGGCAAAGATTGTTCAGTCAATGGCTTTCCTCGTTTTCTGCTAATAACCGATGTTTAGATAAACGTTTTGCTTACGCGCTGATTGTTGCGGGATTAAATTTTAATCCGCTATCACATCTAAAATTGTTTGTCAAGAAATCTTGACCAGCGACACTGGGCGTTTAGTCAAGAAAGTTTGACTAAAAAAGCGCGTTGCGGGGTTGTTTTGTCAAGAAACCTTGATAAAAACGCTTTTTAGGGCTGAATAAAGTATTTTCAGTGGGCTTGCATCAACACAAAAGGAGCTGGTGATGCTTATGAAAAAGAATATAGTAACGGTTTTTTTCGCAGTCTTATTTTTGCTGTCTTTGGCAATTCATCCAGATGTGAATTCGCAAATAACGTATCCAACTCCTTCCTGGGATTACTCGCCGATTACCCCAAGGGTGGGGGACACTGTCGTTTTTGATGCTTCAGACTTTGAGAAGATGTGGAACGAAAAAGGCGAATCAACCATAGTCTCGCTTGACTGGCATTTCGGCGACGGCGCATACGCAACTGGAGCACTCGTGAATCACGTGTTCACTAGCTCTGGCACTTATTTTGCAGGCGTTACCGCTACTGATGACCGCGGTTATGGCGGTACAAGCGAGTTTGAAATTGAGGTAAGAGAGCAAACGCCAATAACAATCTATCTTTCTTTGAACAGTGAATCAATCTACACTGGGCAAGAAGTCATCCTCGGTGGGAACCTAACCTACAACGGCACAGGCGTGCCCGATGCTCAGGTGTCTCTTTCAAGCAAGACTTACGTTGAGGGCGCTGTGTGGCAGGGCATAGCGTCCGTGAAGACCGATGCTTATGGCAAGTACTCGGCTGTTTGGAAGCCTACTTTTGGGTATTACCAAGTTAAAGCCGCATGGGCAGGTAACGCATCATATCCTGAGACAAGCGTAAGCCTCATCCTCATTGTAAAGGGGTTTGGGAACTTTATTACCGAGTTTTCGTCCAATTCAACAACAATATCAGACTTAAATTTTAACGCGACCACTCGCGTGCTAAGTTTCTCCGCTGAGGGACCAAGCGGCACAAACGGCTACGTCACCATTACTCTTGAAAAAGACCCTTCGTTTGACCCTCAAGGCATAAGCGTGCTTCTTGACGGTCAGCCGCTTGACTACACTATTGATTCAACGAGTCAGTCATGGCTTCTGTCTTTTACGTATACGCACAGTGTTCACAACATAGTCGTGAACTTCGACGCGGATGAACTAGCTGTGTCTTCTGTTCCGCAAGAAACAATTTATGGAATAGCAGTTGCCGTATCAGTCGCCGTTATTGCTGTAGGTCTGCTGATTCACTTCAAGAAACGCAACCAGTGACCTCTTCATGCTATTTATAGTTTATATACGGGGGCTATAGTTTTTTCCACGCGATAGAGAACACACAGCCTAAACCCTGAAAAGAGCAGTCAGTTACAGAAAGTACGTAATTTGTTTCCGCAAACTCCCTGCACGCAGTTACACTTAAGCTGAAAAACCCCAATTTAAACCCCAAAATAAACTCAAAGATAAATAGTTGTTTTGTACTTTCGTTAAGTTGATTGGAGGTTAAGAAGTGTCTGTAGCGCAAAGAAAATTCTTCACCGAAGTCGCAGCGCTGGTAGATAAAACCGTAAGTATTACAACAACTACTGGCAAAACGTTCACAGGCACGCTAGTCGGCATCAACCCTGACAGCCTAAGCCTCTGCATAGCTGAAGCCAAAGACGAAGCAGGACAAGAATCCCACCGAGTTTTTTTGAACGGAAACGTCGTCGCGCAAATCCTAAGCGCAGAAAAACCATTCGACTTGAAAGCTTTAGCTAACCGCCTCGAAAAAGTATTCCCAACCATGGTAAAACTGTATGAAGACAAAGGCTTCATCTGGGTCATGGACAAAGTAAAACTAACCGAAAGAGGCGTGGTAGAGGGTTCAGGTCCAGCAGCCGAACGCGTGCAACGAGTATATCAACAGTTCATGAGCGAAGTAAAAAGATAACCAAGCCTAGATAAACCAACGTAGCTGCTGCTCCTCTTTCTTCTTTTCTTCAGTCAAACTCTTTATCAATCCAAACGCCTCCAAAGTCTTCTTAATTTGCTCCGTTGACGCGTCAAGCCGCGACACGTCAACACTCAAACCCAAATACTTACCCAACGCAGCCAACGCGCAACGCGCAGCTTTAGCATCAGGATACATACCCAACGTCTCCACCAGCAACGAAACCCCCTTCAACCTCCGCAGCCTACACATACCTATCAGAATACCCGCAACACCAAATATGTGCCCAACCATCACCTTAGTACCCAAATCCAAAGCCTCCTTTATCGTCTCCTGATCCGTAGCCGCACTGTACATGACTGGCGTACTTGGCACCTCATCCTTCTTGAAGCCACCAATAGACATGACACAGCGGCAACCCAACTCCTCCGCTATGTCCAACACTTTACCGCAAAGCTCATACTGCCCAGCAGTAGTTAACGCCTGAGTGTTGCCATGCCACACAATCAAATCACGCCCACCATCCCCACGCCTAACATAATACAACTCATTCACAGGCGTGTACGCACCACCAGTTTCCGTGGTCACAGCAAAATCTTGAAAAGACGCAGAAACAATCGTGGCAAACCGCTTTGCCTTCAACTCGTTAATCAAATGCAACGTGGCAATGTTGGCTACGAACCCTATTCCTGGCAACCCCTCAATCAAAACTGGGTCGTTGAGTTCTGGTTTTTCTGTGATTTCAATTGTACATGCCATACAGCTTTAGCTTCCTGCGCGTTTGAATGGATAGTTAGAAGGTGCTAAATGATATAAGGATGACTAATGCAACGCTATGAAAACTGCTCACTCGCGTTTGAAATCAAGATTCCACTGATTACCGCTACAGCAAGAGACAGCGCCAGCATAATCCACGGCGTAGCCAACTGGTAAACATCCAGTGCAGCTTTGACGGCAACAACGTTCACGATTAACGGCGCACACACCGTGAATATAGCCAACGTTTGTCTCTTCCTTTTAAGCGACATGATGCTGCCTACAAGTCCACAGGCAAAAGAGCCTACCCCAACCAACCCCAACAATGTCCAATTAAACCCGCGCAAAGTGCTGTCAAAACCAACGATACCCCAGTAAAGGCTGATAAACGAGGCAACCACCAACAAAACGCCGCCAAA
>CAZYUQ010000121.1:0-4931 GCA_964650565.1 uncultured Candidatus Bathyarchaeia archaeon
ACATATCTCCGCAGTTGCTGTCTACAGCTATAGGCGATGTGCCCAGCGTGTCCTCGCCTGTTGTAGTGGCGTTTGTATCAGCAGCCTGCACCGTCCAAAGATAACCGCCCATGACAGCGGCGAAAGCTACAAGTGACAGTAACGCTAAAGCCGTAATTTTCTTGTTTTCCGTTTATACACCTCCTTTTTGCCTGAAACAGCCTATGCAGCTAATTATTAAACGATTTTTCAAACTCCAACCCAAATCTCTTCCAGATTTCCACCAAATTATTACAAATTCAACCCTAATTCGCTAGCCAGCGCATCAGCTAATTCACACATGCAACAAAAAGCGCTTATGCTTCGTCAAGCGTGTTTCGTAATCGTTAAAAGCCCTGTTTACGCCATATTACTAAATGGATGGCAATGCGCAAAAAGTGGGCAACAGCCACAACTGTGTTTGCAATGCTTTTACTTTCAGCGGTAGCTACAATCCAACTCGTTAACTCAGACGAAGCAAACGCTCTTCCAACAGCCCCACTCATCACGATGCCAGAAGAATACATCGATTACACGATCACCACCATCAACGGAAGCCTATGGGCAAAAATCGACGGCACCTACCCCCTCCACGTGATAGGCTGGTCCGAACCATTACTACTGGTCTATCCCACTCCGCCTGGAACAACCAGCATCTCCTTGAAAATGGATGAAACAGAGCTTAGCTGGAGCAACTTCACTGAAATTTACCCTGAAGCACTCCACTTCACAGCCCTAGGCAACTGGTCCATGATAAACTGCACAATCCACCCCGTCCCAGAATATTTCACGCTGAAAATCCACTATGAACACCCTGTCATGTTGATAAACGGAAGCCACGCGTTCTTGTATGACCTCAATATAAGCGACTACTTATCCGAGTGGTCCAACAAGTCCACAGCCTACTTCACCATACGCATGGAAACAAACTACACAAACCTTAACATAAACGCCATAGCCATAGACGAAACCTTAACGCCGATAAACTACACAACCACAACAAGCGGCACAGCAGAAACAGTAACTTTCCCAATAATATCCGAATACGCTAAACCACTCTTAGGCGATATACTCGTAACTTTCACAGCCACCAACGCGCCAACAGCCATAGAAATCTCATACTTGCTCATCATTCTGCCAATCGCCATAACCGCAGCACTATTAGCCCACATAGCCTACAAAAGAAAACACGCCACTACACAAAACACCCCAACAGTAACCAGTTGATGCCCACATAACCCGTACACACGCCTAACCAACGAACAAACAAGCCACGACAAAACTTTGGGTCAATTCTGAGAAAGAGTTTTATAATTCTTGATTCCCTAATGCACATCTAAAGCTCACGCACGAGGAGAATCTCCATGAAAAAAACCGCAATCCTTGTTCTCATCACAGCCATCGCAATAAGCTTAGGTTTAACCTTGATTCCTAACGTGTCCAGCCAAGTAGAAGACGTCCAAGTCCTCAGCTACAGCTATTACATGCACCCCTACTACGAAGACCGCTTAATCATTGTTGGAGAAGTCCAAAACACCGGTTCAAACGTAATCGACCAAGCAGCAGTAACAGGAACATTCTACGCGCCTGACGAAACAATATTCATGCAGAACACCATCACAACACTCACAACCCAAATTCTGCCCAATCAAAAATCGCCGTTCTACCTCACATTTTCCCCGGACAACATCCTAGTTTCCACCAACTGGACATCACAAGATGTAACAGAATACAACATAACAGTAACATACGCCAGCACAACTGAAACCCGACAATACCAAGACTTAACGATAACCAGCTCGTCAGAAGCCACAGACTCGTACGGCGACTATTACTTGTCAGGAACGGTCAAGAACACAGGTAGCGAATCAACAAACAAAACATGGGTCGTGGCAACATTCTACAATTCCACAGGCAGCGTAGTCTCCGTAGGATACAGTTCAATCTTAACGCCGAACTCCATACCCCCAGACGGCACCGCCGACTTCACAATTTACCCAGCCGACTACACGTCATCGAGCAGTATCGCAAGCTACTCGCTGATAATCCAAACCAAGCTCACCGCGTCCTCAACTCCCACCCCCAGCCCGTCGGCTACTCCTTCAGCTTCCCCAACACCAACCCCGTCAAGCGCGGCTTCGCCAACGCCGACCCCAACGGCGCCTGCAGACGGAACAGGCATACCCGACGTGTATATCTACGCGGCAATAATAGCAGTCGTAATTGTTGTTGCCATAGTGGCGGTTGTGCTTAGAAAACGCAGTGGCAAAAGCGCTACAACTTCCCAGAAAACAGAAGAATAAACACGTACACAGCTACGGCGAGAACCGCTTCACCCACTCTTTTTTAATGTTACATCGCGCTTTTGCTAGCAGGATAGCTTGAAAAGGCGGCTATTCCACGTAAATTGCAGGCTGATAAGGCATCGCCATTACCGCCCGCTGCTTCGGGTCATACCGCGCCTCATCCTCTTCACCGTAAACCACGACCTGCGCGTTGAAACGTTCCTTCAAGAAAACCGCTGCCTCCTCGATTATTTCCCTCTCGTTGGCAAGCTCAACCTGTGCAATGCGCGCTTTTCTGTCGCTGGGCAACCTGCTCAACGGTTTTAACACTTTTGGAACAAACGTCGCCACCGCCTTCATATTAGCCTTTAAACCGCTGTCCGCGGCAAGTTCCTTCATGACTTCGCTGATTTTAACCTCGCCCTGCACCGCTTTACTGACCATAGCTCGGTGCACTTTCCGCTTCCACTTGGCAGCCGTGTAATAGCATATTCGCGTAGGCGTGATTTTCGTAGCTTTCAGCACGTTCAACGTGTCGTCAATCAAGTCAGTTAACAAGTTCTCCCGTTCCTCAGCAACCGCATCCACTTTGCCTTCATCAAACCGCGGCCACTCAGCCACCGAAATAAAGCCCGCCTTGCCCATGCGACTCCACACTTCCTCGCACACGTAAGGCGCAAAAGGCGCAAGCAGCTTAACCCACACCTCCAACGCCGCTAAGAGGGCTTTGGCGTCTGTTGCTCCTTTCCTGCGAGTGTACCAGCGGAAATCATTCCACGTCTCAAAAAGCGCAATCTCCAACGCGGTTCGCGTTTTCAACTCGTCAAGGCTTGCAGTGACCGCGGCTATGCGCTGTTGCAGTTTACTCAGCAGCCACTTCTCCAAGTGCGTTTCCTCGTTATTCTGCGCGGTCTTGATGATGTTCTCTGCCAAGTTGTACAAGGATTCCAGTTTGCCTTGAATGTCAGCGGCGTTTTCGCCTCTCCAGTCAGGGTCATCCATGCCTTCCGCGCCCAACAAAAGCGCGCAACGCGTTGCGTCTGCACCGTACCTTTCAACCGCGTTCTTCATGGTTACAAAGTTGCCTTTAGACTTGTGCATCTGCTTGCCTTCAATCATCAACATGCCATTCACGCCTATGGCACGTGGCCAATGCTCAGGCGGAAACAGCGCCGTATGCTGGAAAACGCAGAACGTCAAGTGGTTCGGCACAAGCTCTTTCGCTGAAACCCGCAAATCAAACGGGTACCAGTACAGAAATTCGCTACGCATGTCTTTAAGCGTTTCAGCGTTTATGCCCACGGTTTTGCCGAGTTCTGCTGGTTCGCCTTTGCCGTAGAAAAGGTAATCAAAAACTTCTCGCGTGAGCTGTTCGGGTTTTATGTTGTATTGTCGTATGTGCTTGTTTATCGTGTAAAAGGCCATGTATATTGTGGAGTCGCTGAGCGTTTCAATTATCCAGCCTTTGCCCCATGGCAATGGTGTGCCAAAACCGGTGGTTCTGGCGCACGCCCACTCTTTCAGCCAGTCAATCACGGCTATGAACCATGGGATAGCATTTTCAGGGTAAACCTTCATTTGCGCTATTGCTGCTTTGGCTTTTTCCTTCCACGCGGGGTCAGAATAGTTGAGGAACCACTGGTCAGAGAGCACTTTCACTATGCAGGGCGTCATGCAGCGGCAGACCACGGGCTGCGGCAGGTCGTACATGCTGTCGGCGACGCCGAGCTTTTTGAAGTCGCGTATGAGCGGGTCTTTTGCTTCGCGCACTGTTTTGCCCGCGTAGGCACCGCAGTTTTGTTTGAGGACGCCTCCGTGGAACTCTTTCTTGTACAATGTTTTTGTGGCTTCATCCGCTTGGGGGTCATGCTGGTCTTTTATGTTCATCTGCGCGACAATTTCCACTGCGGGGTGCTCGCCGAAGCCTTCAACTTTAATCAGCGAGATGGGTTTGATGCTTAGTACGGTTTCGGGCTCTATGCCGAACTCTTTCAAGGCTTCGGGTTTCTGCTGCAAATCCCTAAGCGCAAGCCAGTCATAGGGCGCGTGAGCGGGTACGCTGTAAACTACGCCCGTAGCCTGCTTTGAATCAACGAACCAGCCTGGCAGTATGGGGAACTTGGCTTTGGTAACTGGGTTCTGGAACGTTTTGCCGATAAGCTCCTTGCCTTTGAACTTGCGTTTTACTGTGACTGTGCGTTCTTGTTCTTGGAGTTTTTCGGCGGCTTCTTGGCTGATTATCCAGTTTTCGCCGTTCACAGTGGCTTCCACGTACATGGCGTCGGGGTTTATCCACATGTTGGTTACGCCGTAGATTGTTTCAGGTCTGAACGTGGCTGCGGGCAAAAACGTGTTTTCATCCAGCTTGTACTTTATGAGCGTGTACTCTTCAGGCGTAACGCCTTCGCCCGTTTGGCGGTCATGGTCGCCCGTTGGGCTTTTGTCTTTGGGGCACCACACCACGGGGTGCGTTCCCTTCGACACGTAGCCTTGCTCTTTTAGGTTGGTATATTGCCATTCTATGAATTTTTGGTAAGTGGGCATGATGGTGTTGAATTCTCTTCGCCAGTCAATTGAGAAGCCGATGCTCTTCGCAGCAAGGCGCCCCTCGTTAGTGTAGTACTGTGC